>NZ_JBEOOE010000009.1:0-123540 GCF_040308885.1 Pseudoalteromonas sp. 120-MNA-CIBAN-0494 | reverse complement strand
ATTGAATTTGAGGAACGACTCAGCAAGCATATTTAAAATCTAAAAACGGGCAGTTACACAGAATCCGTTACAGGCTCAGAAAATCAAAAACAAGACCCACAAAACTCATTAAAAAAGTAATCTATAATTGGCAAAATTAGCGATACCTTTTGCGTCTCCTTATTGTTATGCTTAGTGACCATTTATATTTTGTGAGTCATTTAATGAGTGCATTACTTCGTCATACTTCTTCTGGAATTCCTTTATCTTTTATCCTTAAAAACGAATTAACAGATTGGCTTACGCAGCAACCTACATTTGTACAAAACTGGTTAGCAAATAGTGGTTTTGAAAAGCATGGGCTAGCATTAGTACCAAACCCTGAAACGGGTGAGCTTAACCATGTTTATTGCATAATACGCAGCAGTGATGACTTTTGGGCTGCAGGCGACTTAGCCACCAAGTTACCGGTAGGTTGTTATCAAATTCAAGGTGAAAAACACCTAATAGAGCAGCTTGCTTTAGGCTTTGTATTGGGTGGTTATGAATTTAGTGAGTACAAAGAAAAAGTCACCGCAAAAGCGCAGTTAGGTATTGCTGACAAAACACTTTACGAGCAAATAAAACAACAAGCCGACGCAATTGGTTTAGCCCGCGATTTAGTTAATACCCCGGCTGCCGATATGATGCCGCAACATTTAGCACAAGTCATGAGTGATTTAGCCGACACCTTTGATGGAGACTTTACTCAGTGGATTGGAGATGAGCTGTTAGAGCAAAACTACCCAACAATTCATATGGTTGGTCGTGCGAGTGAAAATAAGCCGCGTTTACTCGACTTAAAATGGGGCGCAAAAGACGCACCATTAATTACTTTGGTTGGTAAAGGTGTATGTTTTGACTCAGGCGGGCTTGACTTAAAACCGAGTGCCGGTATGCGTAACATGAAAAAAGACATGGGCGGCGCAGCGCATGTTATTGCGCTTGCTCAGCTTATAATGGCTGCTAATTTACCAATTAGATTACGCGTGTTAGTACCTGCGGTTGAAAACGCGGTTTCGCGTAACGCATTTCGCCCTGGCGATGTAGTAAAAACCCGTAAAGGCATTATGGTTGAAATTGACAATACCGATGCCGAAGGACGTTTAGTATTATGTGACGCGCTTAGCGAAGCCCAAAACGACGAGCCTGAGCTTATCATTGACTTTGCTACCTTAACAGGTGCGTGTCGAGTTGCTTTGGGCACTGAACTACCAGGGTTTTTCTGTACTGAGCGTACTATTGCTAATAGTATTATGGACGCAGGGTTGAGTGTAAGCGATCCGGTATGGCAACTGCCGTTATTTGATCAATATAAGTCATTTTTAAACAGTGATGTTGCCGATATGGCAAACTGTGCAAGCACCCCATTTGGCGGTGCAATTACCGCTGCACTGTATTTAAAAGAATTTATTGAGCCAACTACGCCTTGGGTACATTTTGATGTAATGGCATGGAACTTACGTGCTCTACCAGGTCGCCCAGTAGGCGGAGAAGCGTTAGGTATTCGTGCTGTATTTAATTACCTGCAAAACCGTTTTAACTAATAATCGAGTATTTAGTATGAGGTGTTAAACCTCATACAACTCAAGCGGTAAATTATCCGGATCGGAAAAAAAAGTAAACTTTTTGCCGGTGATTTCATCTTCTCTTATGTCCTCTACATTAACCCCTTGTGACTCTAAATACGCTTTAGCCACGTGCACATCACTTACTTTAAATGCTAAATGCCTTAACCCTTGTGCTTCAGGGTAACTTGGGCGCTCTGGTGCGCCAGTAAACGAAAATAACTCAATTTGACCGCCATCAGGCAAAGCTAAATCTAATTTATAAGAATGTCGTGCTTCCCTAAAGTGCTCATTAATAATTTTAAGCTTTAATATTTTGCTATAAAAATGCTTAGCGCGAGGGTAGTCGCTGCAAATAATAGCGGCATGATGAATGCCAAGTAGTTTCATAACGCGCTCTCTAAATTGTGTAATTAAATACAAACACTAAAAACAAAAAACGCACAATTAAGTGCGTTTCAATAAGTAGCTGCCTATTTAGGTTGGCTCTGCTTCTTTACATGCTTTTACCGCTGGAGCAACTAACTCTAAGCCGGTTTTATCGCAAGGAGGAAGTTGTGCATCACTTACACTAATAGGTGTTACACGCTCGCCCCATTTAATATAACTAGCAGCCCACGTAAGGCCAGCGCCAAAGGCTGCCGACATAATATTTGAGTGTGGTTTAATTAAACCTTGCTCCACCGCCTCGCAAAGTGCAATGGCAATTGTCGCTGCCGATGTATTACCGTACTGGCCAATATTAACCATTACTTTTTCATCTGGCACTTTTAAACGGTGCTGAATGGCCTGAATAATACGTAAGTTAGCTTGATGCGGCACTAATACGTTTATATCGTCTAGGCTTAAATTTGCTTGGGCTAGTACGTCGTCGCATGCTTCACTCATGCCTTTTACAGCGCGCTTAAATATTTCACGGCCTTCGAATAGTAAATTAGATGGGCCAATCGGCTCATATTTATTTAAGTCACTACCAAAGTTTTCGATATGTAAAATATCACGATCTGTACTGTCACAACCGGTTTTAGTCGCAAGTAAACCTGCAGGTGTATCGGCAGCTTCGAGTACTACGGCACCCGCGCCATCGCCAAATAATACCGCACTGTCACGGCGCGACCAGTTTACATACCAAGTCATGCGCTCTGCAGCAATAACCACAGCCTTTTTAATCATACCGGCTTGTATTTGCGCTGTTGCTGCTTGTAGAGCATATAAAAACCCTGAACAAGCTGCGTTAGTGTCCATAGCGGCAGCGCCTACAGCGCCAATATTCTTTTGCACTAACGACGCAGTATTTGCCACCATAGTTGATGGCGTACAGGTGGCTAAAATAACTAAATCAATATCTTTAGCGTCAATACCGGCACAAGCAATAGCATGCTTAGCCGCAACAGTAGCAAGCTCTGCAGTACTTACATGGCTAACTCTGCGAGATTTAATACCTGTTCGTGATGTTATCCACTCGTCTGTGGTATCCACTATTTTGCTAATTTCGTCGTTACTAATGCTTGCTGGTGGAATGCATTTACCCCAACCAGTGATGTGTGCGTAAGGCATAGTGTGTTCTCTTAAAAAGTGGTCTGACATGTATTACTAATGAATAAGTTATACCAAAAAATGGCTTTTAACACTAGTAAATACCCAAGGAGATAAAAAATGATAGCTTATTAAAAGGGTTTTTGTAGCGTAAATGTAGCAATTTATAGTTAATTGGGTTAAAGGTAGAGCTTAAAAGGAGCAAGTATGAAAACTACACTAATAACTACATTTACTGCAATCACTTTAGCGTTAACAACAAATATGGCATTAGCACAACAACATAAAATTATTTATGCGGGCAGTGTAATGCTAGGTACAGAGCAAACGGTTAAAACTGAGCAAACACTGGTAATAGCCGATGATAAAATTTCAGCAATTAAAAGCGGCTATGTAAGTAAAGATGCACTGGGTTTGCCCGGCGCGCAAGTAATAGACCTTAAAAATCACTTTGTAATGCCTGGGCTAATAGACATGCACGTGCATGTTACTTTTGAGCGCGATGCCAATGTTAGCAGGCATCGCTGGACTACCGAATACGAAGCAGATAACGCGCTGCGTTCAATTAAATATTTACAGCGTACTTTAAATGCAGGCTTTACCTCAGTGCGAGACTTAGGCAGTAACTATCAGGTTATTTTTCCGCTAAAGCGCGCCATTGAGCGTAATGATATTAATGGTCCGCGCATTTTTGCCGCAGGCAATACAGTATCGCCCACTGGTGGGCACGCCGATTTACATGGCTATCGTAAAGATATAAGTGACGGTGTTGGTGCATCATTAGGTATTTGTAACGGCGCAGACGATTGCCGCAGAGCCACGCGCGAAGTGATTAAAAGTGGTGCCGATGTTATAAAAATTACCGCCACCGGTGGCGTATTAAGTAATACCGCCGCAGGCGTTAATCAACAATTAAGCGACGCAGAGCTTAGTGCAATTGTAGATACCGCGCATCATTTAGGGCGTAAAGTAGCCGCTCATGCACATGGCACGCAAGGCATAAAAGCCGCGCTTAAAGCGGGTGTAAACTCAATAGAGCATGGCTCGTATTTAGATAAAGAGGCTATAGCATTGTTTAAAAAAACCGGAGCTTACTTAGTTCCTACTTTGCTGGCTGGTGCCACAGTGAGCGAAGAAGCAATTAGTAATCCAAACATGCCAATAGCTATTGCAGATAAAGTGCGCGAAGTAACACCTAAAATGCAGGCATCGTTTAAATTAGCGCTAAAAAATGAGGTAAATATTGCCTTTGGCACTGACTCCGGCGTATCGCGCCATGGCCTTAATGCTAACGAGTTTAGCTTACTGGTAAGTAATGGTATGAGTGAAGCACAGGCAATTAAATCGGCAACCGTGAGTGCAGCTAAACTGCTTGGCCAAGATACCCAATTAGGCGATTTGAGTGTGGGTAAACAAGCCGATATTATTAGTGTTAATGCCTCGCCGCTAAAAAATATTGCAGAGCTTAAAAATGTGCAGTTTGTAATGAAAGCAGGGCTAATTTATAAGCAATAGCCACACTTGCTGTTAAGGCACTGGGGTTAATATGGGCTCAATAAATATTGAGCTTAATAATTATTAACCCTAGTGCCGTGGCCTTTTAATACTTCACTTTGTACCTAGTTACAATGTCGATGAATGATGACTAAGTATTGCATAAGTATTAAAATAGCTTTTCTTAAAATTCAATAGGTAACATGTGTTTTGTTAATTCGCACCGATCCGGCTATTAGCCGCCTTTTAATGTTACGCAGTGGTGCCATAGCTGTGCAGCTTATTGCTGTGCTTATAGTGTACTTTTTATTAGATCATCAAATAGCATTAATGCCCTTACTGTTAGTGATTGCTCTAGAAGCGGGGTTTCAGTTAATGAGTGTGCTGGCTTATCGTAATGTAAGCCAAGCAAAACCGCTGGGCATGCTGATGCAATTAACCGCCGACGTATTGTTTTTAACTATTTTGTTATCACTCAGTGGTGGCGCAACCAATGCATTTGTGTCGTTATTATTGCTGCCAATAATGATTGCAGCGGTAACGCTAAGTGGCAAAGGGCTTGCTTATATCGCGGTATTAGCCATTGCGGCGTATAGTGTATTACTGATAAAAATGCCCGAACATAACATGCACCAAATGAACATGAGCGGCCATTTTATTAGCATGTGGATTAACTTTGTTTTGAGTGCCAGTGTAATAGCGTTAGTGATTGGTGCAATGAACCGCGCCTTAAAAGAGCGCGAACGCACTATTGCTCAAGTGCGCGAACAACAATTACGCAGTGAACAGTTAGTAACGCTGGATGGCGCAGCAGCGCAAATAACGCATCAGCTTGCTACACCAATTGCTAACTTACAGTTACTATTTGAAGAGTTATTAGAGGGTCATCCAAATAACCTTGTAGTGCAACAAATGCAAACTCCACTACAACAATGCGCTACACAATTAGATAGTTTTAGAAAGCTCTCAGCTGCGCTGCGCCTTAATAACACCCAACAACACATTACAACGGCGCAATTACAACAGCAAATTACCGATACGCTATTGCTGCAATATCCCGATCAACAAATAAAGTGGATTATAAAAAACCAAACGGGTGGCATTAATACCGCCATATTAAACAGTGATGCTATGTTGCTACCTGCTATTTTAAATTTACTCCAAAATGCAGCCACCGCTAATCAGCAGCAAGGTCAAAATGTGCTTGAGCTTACTTGGCTGCAAGAGGAGCATTGCGGCGAATATGTTTACTTGCTTATTCGCGATTTTGGGAATGGCTTTTCAGCAACCCAGCTCAGCAATTTAGGTGGGCAATTAATGCCTAGCGACCATGGTATGGGGCTGGCTGTGCTGCTTTCTAATGTGACCTTTGAGCGTTTAAATGGCTCGCTAACTTTATATAATCACCCCCAGTGTGGTGCAATTGCCAAAGTTAAATTAGCAACTGTTTTTAGCGAGCAAAGTGAATGAAAATATTAATTATTGAAGACGATATAAACCTTGCTAGTACCTTGGCAAGGCGGCTAACTAAATACGGTTTTAACTGCGAAATAGCGCATAACCAAAGTGAGGCACTCCTTAGTGCAAGGCGGTTTTTGCCCGCTACTATTTTGTTAGATATGAAGTTAGGTAACGACAATGGCTTAGCGTTAATAAAACCACTGCGCAGCTTGCTCACACACGCGCATATTGTATTACTCACGGGCTTTGCCAGTATTGCCACCGCAGTTGAAGCAATGCGCTTAGGAGCCAACGATTACCTTACCAAACCTGTTGATATGGCAACCTTACTAAAAGCACTTAACCAAGAGCGCGATACAGCAATAACCTTAGATGTTGCAACCACAGTTATGTCGCCAGAGCGTTTAGAGTGGGAGCATATTCAGCAAGTGCTACACAGTAATAATGGTAATGTGTCGAGCACCGCAAGGCAGCTCAATATGCATAGACGTACATTACAGCGCAAATTACAAAAAAAGCCAGTACAGCACTAATAACGCTAGTGATTAAATATAATTTTAGGCTAAAGCGATGCTGGTTTTTTTTCAGCGCACTCAACACATTAATGAAGCACTATAGTAGCTGCCTGATTTAACTAGCTGTGCTAAAATCGCGGCGTTTAAATTTAACCGATATTACAAGGCTTTCACATGGCAAATACAGCGCACGCACTGCATATACTGGTAAAACATAAAGAAATTGCAGAAGATATTATTACGCAATTAGGTAAAGGTGCAAAATTTCAAACCTTAGCTAAAAAGTATTCGTCGTGTCCGTCGGGTAAAAAAGGTGGCGATTTAGGTGAATTTAGACGTGGACAAATGGTGCCACAGTTCGACAAAATTGCGTTTAATGGCGCTATTTTAGAGCCGCATTTAGTTAAAACTAAATTTGGCTGGCATGTGATCAAAGTGCTTTACCGTACTTAATATTCTTTAAGTGCATGTATTAAATGCAGTTTAACAGGCTTAATACTTTAAATTAAAAGAAAAGGCTGCACATTGCAGCCTTTTTAAATTCTTTAATTCAGAGTTTAATTACTCAGCGTTTTGCTGTGCTTCTTCTTCAGTTATTTGCTTAAAGGCTTGCACAAATGCAGCGCTAGGTTGTCCGCCGGTAAGGGCGTATTGCTCATTTATGATAAAAGTAGGCACTGTGGTAATACCCATTTGCTGTATGTCACTTTGCTGGCTGCGTACTTCTTGAAAAAACTCACCACCGGCTAAAATTTCTTGAGCACGGTCTGTATCAAGGCCAACACTTGCAACAATATCAAGCAAAGCGGGTTGCTCGTTTAAATTCACTAAGTCAGAAAAGTGGGCTTTAAATAAAGCCAGTTTTAGCTCGGTCTGCTTATTTGAAGTGGCAGCCCATGCTAATAAACGATGGCAATCGAAGCTATTTATTATCATTCGCTTATCGTCAAAGTTAAACGTGAAGTCGGCGTCTTTTCCGGCGTCTATTAAACGTTGGCGGTTATCTTTGCTTTGCTCTGGTGTTAAGCCGTACTTTTGCGTTAAATGTTCATTTAAGTCTTGGCCTTCAGGCGGCATATTTGGGTTAAGCTCAAACGGTTTCCAGCTAATTTCTGCGTTTATTTCACCGTGTAATTCACTGAGTGCTTTTTCAAGGTTTTTATAACCAATAATGCACCATGGGCACATTACATCCGATACAATATCAATTTTAAGCGTTTTCATTATTTTCCCTTAGGGCAAAGCGGTAAAGCGAATATAATGAGTATATTGGGATTAATTGCAGTTTATCAATCATGATTACTCTACAGTGTATTAAAAGCTACAAATAATGTATTTGCAGCCTGGTTACTTTTTAGCATAAGGCAGGCGCATTAGTTTATTAGTGCTGTGGTAGCTATCGAGCCCGCTTATGGCTACCGTATCTATGGCCTGTAAGTCTAAAAAGCCATCGCTTTGCAGTGCCGCTTCATCTAAATATACGTCCATTATTTCGCCAATCACAAGCTCAGTACCATTGACTGCTAAATGCTGATGTTCAATGTATTTTACCGCATATTTTAAGCGGCTTTGTTGTACAAAAGGGGCAGTAAATTCATTTAAATACTCAGCTGTTAAACCAGTGGCAGCAAACTCTGATTCGTTTTTATCATAACGCGCCGAGGTTTGATGTGCTTGCTGATAAATAGCACTATTAACATGATTAATAGTATAAACACCGGTTGCTAAAATATTTTCGAAAGTGTGACGGGGAACGCTATGGGGGCGTATTATCATACCAATTAATGGCGGGTGCGCGCCTAAATGAATAACAGAGCTAACAATCGATAAGTTAGTATTGCCTTGGCTGTCTTGAGTGCCAATTAAGTTAGCGCTTTTAAAGCCTGACAACGAGTTTATAAAGTGGGTACGCGTGTGTTTTTCAAGTGCTGCAATGCGCGCTTTAGTAAAATGCATTAAAAAATCCTTACCATGAAATACCTACCATGAAATAGCAGTGCCTTGCCAATCTAGGTAGGCGGGTTCACCGTTAAGTTCTAAATTAGGGTTGTTGTTAGTCAGTTCAAATAATTGCTGCGCTACAAACGCAGGAGTAAAAAGCGTGTTTGGCGGTACATTTTTTTGAAAAGGCTTAGACAGCTCAGTGTCGGTAGTACCGGGATGAAATAAAATGAGCTTAGTGTTTTTAGCGCGCCTTGCCAGCTCTACGGCAGCAGTTTTAAATAACATATTAAGCGCCGCTTTTGATGCGCGATAGGTATACCAGCCGCCAAGTTTATTGTCGTTTATGCTGCCAACCCGGGCGCTTAATGCGGTAATAGTGCAGTGGGTTTTAGGTGTTAATAATGGTAATACACTTTGCAGGCATAGCAGGGGTGTAAGCGCATTAACTTGCAATAGTTGATTAAAATAATCGCTGTTAATGTCCTCTAGTTTTTTTTCTGGCATGTGTTGCTGATTATGTAAAAGGCCATTAAAAATAATTACCTGATGTAAATCAGCCTGCTGGTTTTGTAGTGTAGTGGTAACATTGTTTAAGCTTTGTTTTGAATAATCGCTTTGCAGTTGCGTTATATTATTTAGGTTATTGTACTGTGCATTGCGCGAGCCCGCGCTTACGCAAACAATATGGTACTGGGTTACTTGGTTATTTAAATGCGCTATATAAGCTTGTGCAATTGCGCTACTTGCGCCAAATAAAACAATAGTTTTCATTTATCACCTGCACTTTTGGTTTTACATTGATTATTTTTACACTGTGAGTTTGGCATTAAAAAACGACTTATAGGCTGGCGATACTTAGCAAAAAAAGTGTATGCGCAATCGGCAAAAAAACGAATTATGGGCAAGCGAATAATCTTCAACCAAGGATATTTATCTACTGTTTTCCATGCTTGGTAGGTTACATCAAGGCCATAGATCATTATTCCAGATGGCATTCTTGCGTGTAATAACGCCATAGCTATACTTTTATCTACATTAGGAAAACGCGTATTAAAGTCAGTGGCATTAAGGTCCTCTAATATTATTTTATTATTAATGTCAGCACGCTTTAAATGTTGCATTTCGGCGTTACACAATGGGCAGTTAGCATCGTAAAAAATGATCATGTTATTGCTTTGTAATTATTTTACATATGCTTTTTTACGACACGCCATTGCAAATGGATCTATTAAATAACCGCGCATAGTGATATTAATAGTGCTCCATGAAACAAAGGAGACTGAGAAATGAGTGAACAATATGCCGCCTTGCGAGGCAATGTAAATTTACTAGGCCAATTATTAGGGCAAACAATTAAAGATGCCCAAGGCCAAGCAATTTTAGATAAAGTAGAAGAAATAAGGGCTTTATCAAAGTCATCTCGCAGTGGCAACGAAAACGACCGTAAAACACTAATAAAAGTATTACATGCGCTCAGCGATGAAGAGCTGTTACCGGTTGCCCGTTCATTTAATCATTTTTTAAACCTTGCCAATGTTGCCGAGCAGTTTCATACCGTTTCGCGTTTTAATGATGTTGGTTTTTGCCAGCTAAATCCTCTCACTCAAACATTAAAAACGTTAGCAACAAAAGCAAATAATGGCCAACTTAATCACAATCATTTGGCCGACACACTCTCAAAACTCCACATAAACTTGGTGCTAACCGCGCACCCTACAGAAGTAACACGCCGCACAATTATTAATAAGCACGTTGAGTTAAGTGATTGCTTAGCTTCATTGGAGCGAACTGATAACTTAGCACAAGAGCGCGAGGCTATTTTAAATCGTATTGCGCAGTTAATTAGCCAAGCATGGCACACCGACGATATTCGTCGCTCGCGACCTACCCCTGTTGATGAAGCAAAGTGGGGCTACGCGGTGATTGAAAATAGCTTGTGGCATGCGGTGCCGCGTTTTTTACGTGAGTTTAGTCAGCATGTAAAAGAGCATTTAAGCTTAGAGTTACCAACAAACTACAGCCCAATAGAGTTTACCTCGTGGATGGGCGGAGATCGTGACGGTAACCCTTATGTAACCGCACAAGTAACCAAAGAGGTGCTTGATCATGGTCGTTGGATGGCACTGGACTTATATGGCCGCGATTTAGAAACGCTAAGTACAGAGCTGTCGATGTCTGATGCTAGTGATGAGCTGATAGCCCTTGCGGGGCAAGAATTTGAACCCTACCGCTGCGTGATTAAAACACTCAAAAACCAAGTGTTAGAAACCGTGATGCATTTAGGGGCAAAAATAAAAAATCAGCGCAGCGAAGCCCAAGACTTAATTACCGATATAAACCAAATAAAACATCCAATTGAGGTGTGCTATCGCTCGCTATTAAAATGCAATATGAAAGTAGTTGCTGATGGCCTATTACTGGATGTATTACATCGTATTAATAGTTTTGGTTTGCGGTTAGCTAAATTAGATGTACGCCAAGATTCATCGCGCCATGGTGATGTGTTTTCAGAGCTTACGCGTTACTTAGGTTTGGGCGATTACAACCAATGGCAAGAGCAAGACAAACAAGCCTTTTTACTCACTGAGCTTAACTCGCGCAGGCCGCTAATACCTAAGCGTTGGCAGCCAAGCCCAGAGGTACAAGAAGTACTCGACACCTTTGACGTGATTGCACAGCAAGACGAGCAAACATTTGGCTTATATATTATTTCGATGGCGCGCACAGCCTCCGATATTTTAGCGGTACAATTGCTGTTAAAAGAAAGTGGTTGTAGCTTTAAACTACCGGTTGCGCCGTTATTTGAAACCTTAGATGATTTAAATGATGGCCACAATGTTATTACTACTTTGTTGGATAATGACTGGTACAGAGGCCAAATTAACAATACCCAAAACGTCATGATAGGTTACTCAGACTCAGCAAAAGACGCCGGTATGATGGCAGCTGGTTGGGCGCAGTACGAAGCAATGGATAAGCTAGTGCAATTGGCCGACAAACGCGGCATAGAGCTGGTGTTATTTCATGGCCGTGGCGGTACGGTAGGGCGAGGTGGCGCACCTGCTGCACAAGCCCTACATTCACAACCACCGGGGTCATTAAAAGGTGGTTTGCGAGTAACTGAGCAAGGCGAGATGATCCGCTTTAAATTTGGTTTACCCGATGTTGCGCTACAAAGCTTAAATATTTACGCCGGCGCTGTACTGCAAAGTAATTTATTACCACCGCCAGAGCCTAAACCACAATGGCGCGAAGTAATGGCTTTGATCAGCGAAGAGTCGTGTGAGCATTATCGTAACGTGGTACGCCACGATGAAAACTTTGTACCTTATTTTAGAATGGCAACCCCAGAGCTTGAGCTTTCTAAACTGCCGCTTGGCTCGCGCCCTGCAAAACGAAACCCTACAGGTGGGGTCGAAAGTTTGCGGGCAATACCATGGATTTTTGCATGGAGCCAAAATCGTTTAATGTTACCTGCGTGGTTAGGCGCATTAACAGGATTACAAGCGGCCTTGGCAAAATACGGCGTTGAAACCTTGCAAGAAATGAGCTTACAATGGCCATTTTTTAGATCGCGCCTAGAAATGCTCGAAATGGTATTTAGTAAGGCCGACAGCTGGTTAAGTGAGCATTACGATAACGCGCTGGTGGAAGATATGTACAAACCACTTGGTGTTACCTTGCGCAAAGAGCTCGCTGAAGCGATTAGTTTAGTACAGTCGCTTAGCCCGCAAAAAAGCTTATTGGCCGATCAGCCATGGATCAAAGAGTCAATTGCGCTGCGTAACCCTTATACCGATCCGCTTAATGTGTTGCAGGTAGAGTTACTTCGCCGTGCGCGCTCAAGCGACAACGGCAGTGAAGGCGATATAGATAACGCGTTAATGATCACCATGACCGGCATAGCAGCAGGTATGCGCAATACTGGTTAATGGCTAAATAAAAATAAGGGGATTGCGCAGCGCCGTAATCCCTTATTTTATGCATATGCGCTGGCATTTTATGCGCTAACCTTTTAAACTACTTAGCCATTGAATAACAAAAATTATATTATGGCTTCTGCAACCTTTTTAGTACAAGCAAACACCGCACTAAGTAATACCCACATCTCTTTAAGCGTAGCGCAAACACAGGCTTTACGTAGCCAATTAAAAACCCAGCGCGGTATTTTAAACGCAAATAATATTAACCAACTATGCGCGCAACTTAATGTAACAAACGACGCCTTATTACAAGGTTTAGTGCCTTTAGCGTCTGAGTTTGCGGTAGCACCCGTATCGAACTTTCATGTAGGTGCAATCGTTAAAGCACTCGATGAAAGCGGCGAGGTTAATTTTTACTTTGGTGCTAATGCCGAGTTTAACCGCCAAGCACTTAGTTTAGTGGTGCACGCAGAGCAGTCTGCAATTAATAATGCTTGGTTAAATGGCGCGAAAAAAATACTAAAAATAGCGATTAGTGACGCACCTTGTGGTTATTGCCGCCAATTTATGAACGAATTAGCTGATGCGCGTGAATTTGATATTTTACTGCCCGATCAGCAATTTAAACTTGCAGACTTGTTACCGCATTCGTTTGGCCCCACCGATTTAGGCAATCAGTACAGCTTATTTAATCCAGCCCCGCAGGCTCGCTCATTTAATAATACAGAAGTAGAGCAACAGCTGGCAGCCTATGCGTTAGCAGCTTATGTACCGTATAGCAAAAACTACAGCGCAGTAAAAATCACTACGTTTAACAACGGTGACTTTTATGGCAGTTACGCAGAAAACGCTGCATACAGCCCTAGCTTATCGCCATTGCAAAGTGCATTAAGTCAGTTGTTTTTAGCTGGTTTGAGTTTTGATCAACATACCGTAAAGGGAATAACACTGTTAGAAACCGCTGGTCATGAAAACCAAGCAGGAGTGGCTCAAGCAGTGTTAGCAAGCTTTGTAAACTTGCCACCACTTGAGCTAATTAGTGCGCCATTAAGTGAGTAACTTGGCAAACTGACACACTAAAAAGTACTGTTACTTAGCGAGCAGTACTTTAGCGGCTTCTAATACTACCGCAACTGATTTTCTTTCAATTTCGCCGTGGTCAACATTAGGAATTTCTTGGCGAGTACGATTAACTAATACACCGGCTACGCACGCTGCTTGTAAACCAAGTGCCGCACACATAGTAAATAAGGTTGCCGATTCCATTTCGTAGTTCATCACCCCCAATTTTTGCCACTCTTCGCAGCTGCCTTGTAACGACTTTGGCACATAACCAGAGTGTGTATCGTAACGCTCTTGCCCTGGGTAAAATGTGTCGCTTGATGCAGTAATACCAATATGAAAATCGATATTAAGGTTTTCACAGGCTTTAACCATAGCTTGGGTAGCAAAAAAGTCAGATACCGCAGGGTAGCTAAGCGGCGCAAAATGCTGGCTTGCACCATCTAAACGCACAGAGGCTTGGCTAATTAAAATATCGCCTTCGTTAATGTGTGGTTGAATTGCGCCAGTAGTACCAATACGCAAAAAGCTGTGCACGCCAAGTTGGGCTAATTCTTCAACGGCAATCGACGTCGATGGACCGCCAATACCGGTAGAGCATATAACCACAGAATGGCCATTAAGCTCACCTAAATAAACATGAAATTCACGCGTTTTAGCCAGGCAAGTTGGGTTATCTAAAAATTGCGAAATACGTGCAGCACGATCCGGATCGCCCGGAACAATAGCCAGTTTTGCACCTTTAAGATCGTCAATACATAACCCTAAGTGAAATACCTTTTCCATAACTAAGCCTTTATAAAATTACTATCAATTTAGCATCATTACTATAATTGTTTGTTTAGTACAGGACGTATGTCCGTGTTGATTTGTTTTGATTTATTCACCCACATTGAATATTCAAGCATATATTAAAATTACCCGTAAAATGAGGCGGTTGACTTGTATAGGCAGACATTATATTGATCGTCTAAAGTAATCAGTAAATTATCATAAACAACAGGCACATTTACACTAAGTTGTTTTTATTCATATGGTTAGTTGTTATTTTTTGGATGGTATATACATTAGTGAAGCAAGGCTAATTTAACGTTAGTTTGCTTTTAGCAAGCAGTACTAATGTTATTGTTAGTATTTAAATATTAGCAATTTTGCATAACTAATCAGTACCACACAAAACATATAGATTTATAAGGGTTTACCATGAGCACCGAATTTCAGGAATTTAAAAGCAAAATTGAGCATTGTTTGTGCGCACCAGGTGATGGTGTATATACAGTTAACACTGCAAAAGAGCGCAAAGCTGCATTAAGAAATAAGCTTTATGGGCAAACCGAAAACATTGGCCCATTATGGCGTGAGTCGCTTAACGAGTTACCCAATTCGCCGCATAAAGCGGTTATGCTAGGTATTAGCTCAGATTGTGGCGGCGGTATTTTACGTGGCGCAAACTGGGGGCCGTTATTTTTACGCTCAGCATTACTTGATCAGCAACCTCAGTGCCGCTCATTCGATTTAGGCGACGTACGCGTTATTCCTCATTTATTACATGATAAATACTTAAACAAAGCCACTATAACCAATTGCCAAAAAGCATTATACGGCAACGAAAATAACGACTATTACGTTAGCCCACTGTCGATCACTGAAGATGTGTGCGACAGCTTTTATGCAACATTTGAAAATAAAGGCATTTTTGGTATTGGCGGCGATCATTCAATTAGTTACCCATTAACAAAAGCGTATTTAAAAGCTAAGCGCACACAAGGCAAGCGTACCGCAATTATTCATTTTGATGCCCATACCGACTTATTGGTTGAGCGCTTAGGCATTGATTTATGTTTTGGCTCTTGGTGTACGCATATTTTAGAGTTTTTACCTGCGCCGCATCATTTAATTCAATTTGGTATTCGTTCAAGCGGTAAACCGAAAGAGCATTGGGAAAGCACTTTTGGTGTTAAACAACACTGGGCGCATGAAATTATAGAGCGCGGTGCAGCAGCCGTTGCCGCAGATGCCATTGCCCAGCTTAAAGCCGACAACGTTGACGAAGTGTATGTTAGCTTTGATATTGACGCCCTTGATGAAAAATTTGCCTCTGCAACAGGCACACCAGAGGCAAACGGCTTAACGCCACAGCACGCACTGGATATTTTATCAGCCATAGCCGATGAATTTCCGATCACCGGTGCCGATATGATGGAAATTGCGCCTTTTACCGACAGCTCGCTAGTAGGGCAGTCAAGTTCAGAAACCACCTTACGAGAAGGCGCTAAAATTTCGGCGTTTTTGATTAGTGCGATGAACAAGTAATCTTAAAGCAGGTCGAAAGGCCTGCTTATTGTATTGATAATAAAAGCCTTTTAATAAATATTAAATTTAAATTGCCCCGTTTAAAAAAGCGACTATAATCCAGCTGCTTTTGCTATAAAAGCGTATTTTATTGGAGCTATAAATGGGTGATTTAGTCGGGATTGGCTTATTAATCTTGATCAGTGCGTTGTTTGCAATGTCGGAAATTGCGATTGCAGCATCGCGTAAAATAAAGTTAAGAGTGATGGCTGATGAGGGCAATGTTCAAGCAGCTGCAGTATTAAAGCTACAAGAACAACCTGGGGCATTTTTTGCCATGATCCAAATAACCCTTAATGCTATTGCTATATTAGGCGGCATTGTGGGTGAGCAAGCACTTTCGCCTTATGTGCAAAATGTTTTGCAGTTTTTTTATCAAGGCCCATTACTGGCACAAATTAGTTTTTTACTGTCGTTTTTAACCATTACTTCACTGTTTATTTTATTTGCAGATTTACTACCTAAACGTTTGGCAATGATTTTGCCAGAGGCCGTTGCTGTGCGCGTGGTAACAATAATGCGCTGGGTTACCTATGCCTTAACGCCCTTGGTATTATTTTTTAATGGTTTAACAAATATTATTTTGCGTATTTTTAAAGTACCAAGCGAGCGCGAAGATATTGTAACCACAGAAGACATTGTTGCCATGATGGATGCAGGTGCAGAATACGGTAGCCTACAGCAACAAGAATACGATTTAATCGGTAACGTATTTGACCTAGAAGCGCGCTTTATATCGAGTGTGATGTCGCCGCGCGACCAAATAGTTTATTTTGATATTAATGAGTCGAGCCATGATATTGCTAACAAAATAATAGAGCATCCACATAATCACTTTTTAGTGTGTAACGATAATTTAGATAAATTAATCGGCTCTGTAGAATCAAAAGATATTTTACGCCAAGTACTTAAAGGCGATGCAGCGAATATTAATAGCGAAATGCTCGAAAAAGATATTTTTTATCTACCCGAAACCCTTAGTTTATCAGAGGCATTAAATGCGTTTAAAACAGCCGTACAGCCTTTTGCTGTAGTAGTTAACGAATACGCATTAGTGGTAGGCATAGTAACAGTAAAAGATTTAATGAAAGGCTTTATGGGCGACTTAATTACTCACAGCGATGATTAGTTAATTGTTGAGCGCGACCAAAACTCCTGGCTAGTTGATGGCTTAACCCCCATAGTTGAGCTGGCTAAAGTACTTGATATTGATGAGTTTCCTCATCAAAGTCATTACGAAACCGTGGCCGGATATTTAATTTATACCATGAAACGCATTCCAAAACGTGCAGAGTATATTCAATACGCCGGCTTTAAATTTGAAGTGGTCGATGTTGAAGGCATTCGGGTTGAGCAGTTACTGGTATCAAAAATAGTACCCACGCCCGAGCCACCGCAAAGCTAAGTACAAACTAAGTTAGCAAGTAAAAAGTAGCAAGTAAACAGTCAAAATCACAAAGTAAAAACACCTTATTTTATTATTTTAAGGTGTTACTACGTAGGTTGGTTTGAGCGCAGAGAAGCCCAACGAAAAAAGGCAGCCTCAATTAACATTAGCGTTTTGTATTATCGATTACCTAAAAGTACCGAATGTAGGTCGGATAAGCAAAGCGCCATCCGACACAGTAAAATACCTTTCCAATTATTATCAGCATTTTATATTGTCAAATTGCTAGAAAATGCCATGAACGGGCCTTCAAGGCGTGAATCTGAAACTTTGTTGGGTGGCGCCTTCGGCTTAACCAACCTACCTTTTGACGTTGATTGAGGTAGGTTGGTTTGAGCGCAGCGAAGCCCAACGAAAAAAGCAGCCTCAATTAACATTAGCGTTTTGTATTATCGATTACCTAAGGAAGCACCGAATGTAGGTCGGATAAGCGAAGCGCCATCCGACACAGTAAAATATCTTGCCAATTATTATTATCATTATGTTATCGAATGGCTTGAAAGAGAATCGAAGGGGTCAAATCTTGACTTCATACATCACAATTCTTGACTGACCGTTTATCGTTCTATGCAGCTCAACTAAATGTCTATACCAATCACCATTCAAAGCATAACCACGCTGAATTCAGCCCTATTTGGGCTTTACCCAATGCCCTCGGGGAGTTTTGACTGTAAGCAAATAGTCGCTTTAGTCAACCAAATTTACATATGTTTACAGTATTAAATCTAGTTAAAAATAATTCTTAATTAGCATTGGAAAGTGCATGTAAATAATTTAGAATGAACGTTCATTCTAAAGTTTAAATTCAAGTTAAAAGGTAATTTAATATGCAGCGTTCCCGCATCGCGCTATTGGTATTTTCGGCCCTCGTTGGTTCTGTCGTTTTAACTGGTTGTGATCAGGCTGCTGAGCAACCTAAAGCTACTGCTTCTCAAGGCACTCCAGTAGGTGTAGTTACGATAAAAAGCCAAACACTTACACTTAAACAAGAATTACCAGGGCGTGTAAGTGCATATCAAATAGCAGAAATTCGTCCTCAAGTTAGCGGTATTGTGCAATCTCGTTTGTTTACAGAAGGTACGCAAGTAGAAAAAGGCCAAGCGCTATATCAAATAAATCCAGCCATTTTTGAAGCTGAGCTTGCAGCAAGTGAAGCAGCTGTAGCCCGTGCTGAGGCGAGTATTGCCAGCAGTAAATCAAAAGCTGCGCGTTATAAAGAGTTATTGGCAATTAAAGCTGTAAGTCAGCAAGACTTTGACGAAGCAGATGCAACTGCTAAGCAGGCAAAGGCTGAGTTACTTACTGCGAAAGCGCAATTACAGGCTGCACAAATTAATTTAGATTACAGCCATGTAGCATCGCCTATTGGTGGTCAAATTAGTAAATCGAGTGTGACTGTTGGTGCTTTGGTAAGTGCTAATCAAGCAATGGCATTGGCAACAGTCACGCAGCTTGATCCAATTTATGTTGATTTAACACAATCGAGTAATGAGTTAACCAAGCTTAAAAAAGCGTTGTCGTCGGGCTCGTTAAGTGTTGATGCAGATATTCAAACCGAGGTTGAACTTTATATGGAAGACGGTTCGGTTTATCCGCATAAGGGCACCTTACAGTTTTCAGAAGTAACGGTTAATCCAAGTACGGGTTCGGTAACATTGCGAGCTAAATTTTCTAACCCTGAGAAACTACTTTTACCGGGTATGTATGCCCGTGCATCTATTGTTGAAGGGGTTCAAGAAAATGCTGTTTTGGTTCCGCAGCGTGGTGTAACGCGTAATTCCAAAGGCCAGCCAACAGCTATGGTGGTAAGTGAAAATAATACAGTAGAGAGCCGAGTACTAGAAGTTGATAGAACAATAGGTTCGAACTGGTTAGTGACTAAAGGTTTATCTGCTGGTGATAAGTTAATTGTTGAAGGCTTACAAAAAATTCGTCCTGGCGCGCCAGTGATTGTCACTGAAGCAACACCTTTAGCCACTCAAGCGCAATAACGGAGAGTTTAAATGTCACGATATTTTATCGATAAACCGATATTTGCTTGGGTACTCGCTATTATTGTTATGTTAGCGGGTATTTTAGCAGTTAAAAGTTTACCTATTGCACAGTATCCTTCTATTGCACCGCCTGCGATTAGTATTACTGCAAATTACCCAGGTGCATCAGCGCAAACCTTAGAAGACTCTGTAACTCAAGTTATTGAGCAAAAAATGAAAGGGCTAGACGGCTTGTTATATATGTCGTCAACGTCAGAGTCGAGTGGCTCAGCAACGCTTACATTAACGTTTAATGCTGATACCGACCCTGATATTGCTCAGGTTCAAGTACAAAACAAATTAGCAACCGCAACGCCGTTGTTACCAGAGGAAGTACAACGCCAAGGTGTTGTAGTAGCCAAAGCGGCGCGTAACTTTTTATTAGTATTAGGTTTTGTGTCTAAAGATGGCAGCATGACTAATATTGATATTGGTGATTATGTAGCCTCAAACGTGCAAGATATTGTTTCTCGTGTTGATGGTGTAGGTGAAGCGCAGTTATTTGGCTCGCAGTACGCTATGCGTATTTGGTTAGATCCAGCAAAATTACAAAACTTTAAGTTAACGCCAAACGATATTGGCGCGGCAATTACTGCACAAAATGCGCAGGTTTCTGCCGGCCAACTCGGTGGTATGCCTGCGATTGCAGGGCAGCAGTTAAATGCGACAATAACGGCACAAAGCCGTTTGCAAACACCTGATCAGTTTGAAAACATTTTAGTTAAAACCAATAGTGATGGCTCAGTAGTACGTCTAAAAGATGTAGCGAGAGTAGAGCTAGGCGGTGAAAACTATGGTGTAGTCGCACGTTTTAATGGAAAACCCGCATCGGGCTTAGGGATAAAACTGGCCAGTGGTGCGAATGCGCTAGATACGGCAAATGGTGTTAAAAAAGCCCTTGAAGAGCTTAAACCGTTTTTCCCTCAGGGCTTAGAAAGTGTTATTCCTTACGACACCACACCATTTGTATCTTTGTCGATAGAAAAAGTAGTACACACGTTAATTGAAGCTGTGATACTTGTGTTTGTTGTAATGTATTTGTTTTTACAAAACTTTCGTGCGACGTTAATTCCGACTATTGCAGTACCTGTTGTATTACTGGGTACGTTTGCAATTTTGTATACCTTTGGTTATTCAATCAATACGTTAACTATGTTTGCTATGGTACTTGCCATTGGCCTGTTGGTTGATGATGCGATTGTTGTAGTAGAAAACGTAGAGCGTTTAATGACTGAAGAAAAACTCTCGGCATTAGATGCAACACGTAAATCAATGGACGAAATTAAAGGCGCATTGGTAGGTATTGCTATGGTGCTGTCGGCAGTATTTATTCCGATGGCGTTTTTTAGTGGCTCTACCGGTGTTATTTACCGTCAGTTCTCTATTACTATTGTGTCGGCAATGGGCTTGTCGGTATTAGTGGCACTTATTTTAACGCCTGCATTATGTGCAACCTTACTTAAGCCAAGCCATGTACACGATAAAACATCATTTATTGGACGTTTTTTCTCTGGCTTTAACCGTGGTTTTGATAAAACAAACCGCGGTGCACAAGGTATTGTTGGGCGTATGATCAGCCAATCAAAGCGCTACTTACTTATTTATGGTGTGCTTGTGGGTGGTATGGTATATGTGTTTTCAAGCTTACCAACTGCTTTTTTACCAGACGAAGACCAAGGTATATTATTTAACCAAGTAATGTTGCCTGCAGGCTCTACCATTGAGCAAACGTTAGGTGTAGTGGAAAAAGTAGAAAACCATTATTTGAATGATCAAGCCGAAGCGGTAAGTTCTATCTTTACGGTAACAGGCTTTAGTTTTGCAGGTTCTGGACAAAACTCAGCAATTGGTTTTGTGAGCTTAAAGCATTGGGATGAGCGCCAACGTGACGACCTATCGGTAAATGCAGTAGCAGGTAAAGGAATGGGGTATTTTTCAACCATAAAAGAAGCGTTTGTATTTGCTTTCCCACCACCGGCAATTGTAGAACTTGGTACAGCTAATGGCTTTAATATGTTTTTACAAGACCGCGTTGGCTTAGGCCATGACGAGCTATTAAATGCACGTAATATGTTGTTGGGTATGGCAAGCAAAAGCCCTGTTTTAGCGGGTGTGCGTCCAAATGGCCAAGAAGACATGCCAGAGCTGCAACTTGATATTGACCTTGCAAAAGCAGAAGCATTGGGTGTTACTCAAACCGATATAAATAGTACTTTGTCTACCGCATGGGGTAGCCGCTATGTTAATGACTTTATTGACCGCGGCCGCGTGAAAAAAGTATACATGCAAGGCGAAGCTGATTCGCGCATGGTGCCAGAGGACTTAAATAAGTGGTACGTGCGTAATAATACTGGCGAGATGGTGCCGTTTGCAGCATTTGCTAGTTCGCACTGGTCTTATGGCTCACCACGCTTGGAGCGCTACAATGGTTTTTCTGCGATGGAAATACAAGGTAGTGCAGCACCTGGCTATAGTACAGGGCAGGCTATGGATGAAATGGAGCGTTTAGTTAAGCAATTACCAAACGGTATTGCCTCTGAGTGGTCGGGTATATCTTATCAAGAACGCTCAAGTGGTGGGCAAGCGCCTTTACTGTATGGTTTATCGCTGCTATTTGTATTTTTATGTTTAGCTGCGTTATACGAAAGCTGGTCGGTACCATTTGCGGTAATGATTATTGTGCCACTGGGTATATTTGGTGCCATTATGGCGGCATTAATTGGTAACTTATCAAACGATATTTACTTACAAGTAGGCTTGTTAACCACCATAGGTTTAGCTTCTAAAAACGCGATATTAATAGTTGAATTTGCTATTCATAAAATGGAAGAAGGCCTGAGCTTAGTGGATGCTGCAATAGCTGCTGTTAAACTGCGTTTACGCCCAGTATTAATGACCTCGCTGGCCTTTATTTGTGGTGTTGTACCTTTGGCTATTGCGTCGAGCGCAGGGTCGGGTGCACAAAATGCGCTGGGTATCTCTATTATTGGTGGTACATTAGCTGCCTCTACCTTAGTGGTGTTATTTGTGCCTTTGTTTTTTGTTTTAGTACGTAAAACATTCTCAAGTAAATCGGCAGTAGCAACGAAGGAGAGCGAATAATGAACTTAAAAACATTAGGTTTAAACGCACTTACTTTAGCTGTATTAACGGGGTGCCAACTTGCCCCAGAGCAACAAGAAATAGCTTTACCTGTGCCTGATGCGTATGCATCGGGTGCAGAGCAAGCGCAAGCTACGCAGCTAAATTGGCAACAGTTTTTTAACGATGAAAAACTGCAAGCGTTAATTGCACAGAGCCTTGAGCATAATAAAGACTTACAAATTGCTGCATTAAATGTGCAGCGCGTGCGTGGCTTATATCAAATAGAAGACTCGGCATTATTTCCATCGCTTGATATAAATGGCTCTGGATCGCGTCAGCGCTTGCCGGGTGATTTATCGAGTACTGGTGAGCCGCGTATTAATTCGCAGTACAGTGCTACCGTAGGTATTACCTCGTATGAGCTTGATATATGGGGCAAGGTGCGCAATCAGTCAGCGCAAGCACTGCAAACCTTATACTCTACGCAGCTGAGCCAATACAGTATGCAAGTGTCGCTTATTGCTGAGCTTGCTAATGCCTGGCTTAACTATGCAACCGACCAGCAGCTATTAGCACTGGCCGAGGAAACCCTAACGTCGCAACAGTCGTCGTTATCACTTACTCAACAAAGTTTTGATTTAGGTGCTGCATCAGCAATTACCCTAGAGCAACTTAAAAGTACGGTTGCTACAGCTAAAGTTGATATAGCAAAGTATAAGCGTTTATTAAAACGCGATAAAAATGCGCTTGATTTACTAGTAGGTAATAGCGTTGCCAGTGATTTACTGCCAAATGCGTCACTTAATCATTTACTCGACTTACCAGAAGTACCAGTTGGTTTACCGTCTGATTTACTCACGCAACGCCCTGATATTAAAGCGGTTGAGCATCAGTTGTTAGCGGCTAATGCAAATATTGGTATTGCGCGTGCTGCGTTTTACCCAAGTATTAGTTTAACCGCTAATGCGGGTACTGCATCAAGCGACTTAAGTGGTTTATTTGATGGTGGCTCGGGTACGTGGAGTTTTGTACCTACTATTAATTTGCCTATTTTTAATATGGGCCGTAACCAAGCTAATTTAGATGTTGCTAAAGCGGCGCAACAAATAGCGCTTACCACCTATCAGCAAAAAATTCAGCAAGCGTTTCGTGAAGTTGCTGACGTACTTGCAGATAGAGAAGGTTATAACGCCCAGCTAAGCGCACTTGAGCAGTTAGTGCAAAGCCGTCAAGCAACCTTTGATATTTCGCAAGCGCGTTACGACAAAGGTGCCGACAGTTACTTGCAAGTTCTTGATTCACAAAGAACTTGGTACAGTGCCCAACAGCAGTTAATTACGGGTAAGCAAGCATTACTTGCCAGTAAAATTAACTTATACAAAGCAGTTGGCGGCGGCTGGCAAATTACCTCACCAGCGGTGCAAGATTAAGTAGTCTATATGGTCTATAGCTTTTGCTATAGGCCATCACTAGAATGTTAAATTTATAATACTTCTAATTTAACAGCGCTTTATTTGCTGTAACTAAATATTTAGATGCAATTGGTTTTTATAATAGACAGGTTAAATAGTGGAGTTGTAAGTGACCCATAAAAGTAAAAGACATGCAGATCCTGCATTAGTCGAAGCACGGCGCACACAAGTACTAGATGCTGCAGCAGACTGCTTTCGTCGCAAAGGCTATCATGGGGCAGGCATGGCTGAAATTGCAAGAACTGCGGGTATGAGTGCCGGCCATATCTATAACTACTTTGAAAGTAAAGAAGCAATAATAGAGAGTATTATTGAGCAAGATATGCAAGAAATGTTTTCTATATTTCAAGAATTTGAAGAGCAGCCTGGCGATTTCCTCACAATACTTTTAGGCAGTTTGCACAAAGGAGTGCAAAGGCATATGGATACCGGGGCGTGTGTAATCGATTTAGACATGATGGCAGAAGCGGCCAGAAACAATAAAGTGGCTACGTTACTACACGAGGCTGATACCCAAGCGCGCGATAGAATGCGACAGTTATTAATTAGCGACAGAAGCTTGTTAAAATCACACTCAGAGCAAGAACTCGATAGCCGTATTAATGTTATTTTTTCGATGATGGCGGGCTTATTTCTTCGAAAAATGCTCTACCCAGAACTCACCGAAGAAACAGTATTAATAGCACTTCGCCCAGCGATGAAAACGCTACTCATGCCTTTTGAAGTGCATGACGAAGTACTGTAAAAAGTACTGTAAAAAGCACTGTAAAAGCACTATAAAAAGTACTCTAAATTGGTATTAGAGCGGTTACAGGTTAAAACCGCTCGATTGACCATTGTAATGCAATCAGTGCTATGGCAAATGAGCCCACCGGCATTAACCATTTTTTATACCACTGATAGCCTCTTATGCTGATTAACACCGGTAATGCTACGAGTAAAATACTGAGCTGACCAATTTCTACCCCTAAGTTAAATGCCACAATACTCAATAGCTGATAATCGCTCGACAACCCCAACTCACCCAATACACTGGCAAACCCCATGCCGTGCAATAAACCAAAGGCAAATGTTACCCAACCTAAACGTAATACCAGTGGCCATACATTATTAAGTGCAGCAAAAAGTACTGACAGGGCAATACCTAGCTCTACCCAGCGGCTATTAGGCGATACTAAATTCATAGCGGTTGCAGTAAGCGTAATTGAATGGGCTAGGGTAAAGGCGGTAACTATCCACGCGGTGTGTTTAATAATTTGTTTTTTTGAGCTAATACCTTGCCATTGTTTTTCGGTGCGGGTAAGTACGCAGGTAAGTAATAAGGCGATTAAAAATAAAATATGATCAATACCAATCCAAATATGCAATATTCCTTGATATACATATTGATTAAAGGTGCTTAAGTAGCTTGATTGGCTAAAATTAAATGTTTGTTTTGCGTTAGCTGCGCTAAACACTCGCGATAAATTATTAATATTTACAATGGCTTTGTGGTTACCATCGGTATTAAAAAAGGCGCTGTAATGTAAGCTAGTTTCAGTTTGATCAGCGCAGCTAAACAGCAGCGGTATTACTAAATAGGGTTGATTAAAGTGACTATCTAATTGATACGCCCCTTGGGTAGAGAGCGTGCATGCCTGTTGTTGCTGAATTAGCTGTAAATTAGCATACACAAAACTATTAATAGAGCTGCGTTTGGCTTTTATTTCAGCCCAGGTTATTTGTTTATCGTTATTAATATCGAACGCCACGACTTGCTCTAAATCGGTTATATTTACTTGCCACTGACCACTATACTGATTTTGGCTAGCAGCGGTATTATTTAAAGTTATATAGCCGGTACTTAACTGATGAGCAAAGCTATTAGTGGCCACTAAACTCGTTGCTAAAGTGAGAATAAATACACAAAATGTTTTCATAGTGTTGCTCGCTGCATGGCTTTGGCTTGTATTAATAATTGCTTATCGGTGCTCATTTTAGCTTGTTGCCAATTTATATTGGCCCAGTACAGAGCTTTATCACTATTTGGCGCTACTGCAATATAATAGTGGGCCAGATCACTGGCATGAAAGGTATCTTGACGCAGCTCGCGCAGCGCCACACGGCTTTTCATCATTGTTTGCCACTTTGTACTAACCGCATTAGTATTTTTTTCAGCAATAGCCAACCTGAGTAGAATAGCATCTTCTAAATTACTGTTATCTGTTAGCAAACCAGCTAAAGTATTGAGCACTTGCTGCGTGTTATTAAGTGCTAATTGAGTATCGGCCCACAGTACAATAAGGCTCACCGGCGCAGACTGTAAATCGACATGGCTAATGTAGCTCAGCGCAGTTTGGTAATTATTTAATCGATAGCTCATTTCACTTAGTACATGGGCAGTGGCTAAGCTAATATTTTTATTATGGGTAATCTTTTTTAATGCATTATAACTTTGTATTAGTTGCTCTTGCTGGCTTTGTACATCTAACACGCAAGTACTTACGGTAATAAGGCTTACTTGCCCAATTAATGCCGTACAATGCCCTTTGGCAGCAGTAAATTCACCTTTGGTCATGTAAATATTAGCCAGTAATAAATGACTATTACTGTGATTTGGCTCAGCAACTAATACTTCAGTGGCAATTTTAATTGCAGCATCAAATCGGTGCTCTTTTTGTAGTACTCGTGCATATAAATAACCAATTAGTGGAGTGGGGTTTTGGTTATACAAAGTTGCTAAATGTGTTTTTAACACACCTTGCAAACGTTCAGTTTGCCCAGCATATTGGCTATTTATAACTAGTTCGTTTATTTCAGCAACAGACAGTTGAGCTACTATATTTGAGTTGCTAGGGGCAATAATTGCATTATCGGCGGGGGTAAAAGCGCTGGCAAATACATTGCTTGAAAATAACATACCCATAAGTAGCAAAATTAATTTAGTGTAAGGTAATTGCATTTTATAGTCCTTTTGAAAAAGCCATCCGTGGCCTGTCAGCTTTGATTATGACTTACTGATTAATTACCTGTTGCAGGGTGGAGGCCACCGACATCTGTTTCGGTGTTGGTAAATACCCGGCCGTTAATAGACAGTGGCTCAGCGTTAGCAGGTTGATTAAATGCATCGGTTGCAAACTGAGCAAAGTCGACTTGCAACGCTTCAATAGTAATACTTATCGTTGCTGTTACTTGGTTGTTAACCCCATCAGACACACCAAACATAAAGCTATCTGACCCTGTTTGTTCTTTATTGGGCGTGTAGGTGTATGTGCCATCGGTATTTACAACTACGCTGCCGAGTGTGGGCTGTGTTGTTATGCTGTAGGCAAGTGTGTCGCCATCGGCATCTGCTGCGTCAAGCATGTCGTTAATAGCCACCTCAGTTTGCGTGGTAACCATGGCATCGCTTGCTGTGGGAGCAACATTAACAGCCACTGTTGGCTCGTTGTCATTATCGCTACCACAGCCGCTCATTGCTAAAACACTTATAAGCAAATATGCCTGTGTATATTTTAAATTACGCATTGTTTTACTCCTTATTTAGAACCCGCAAGTGGGGTAGTAAGGTAGGGAAAGCTTGCATCCATCATAGTGGCATTTATTGGTGCGCCATCGGTAAATTGCACAGTACCTACTTCAGCATCCTCTGGTTTACAAAGCCCTAAATCAGTGTCTACGCCTGCTACAGGGATAGGATGACATAAACGACCCATAACAACTCTTAGTGCTATATCAACAACGTCATCACCTGGGCGACGGCCATTTGGGAATCCGGCTAAATCATTACCTGCTACCCCAAATGTTGATTGTTCAGCTTGTGCTGTTGCTGCAATTTTAGTGTTTAAACGCAGCATTTCTGATGGCGTTACTGTTGTTTGCTGGTTAACACCGGCAAAACCAGTTAAAAATGCGGTTATAAGGTCATTACGTGGAAAGTTTGTAGGTGCAAGCGTTGCAAAATTTGTCCCTAGGGTGGTATTAACCGCATCTTTAAATAAAATATTTAATAGTTCAGGCAGTGAAGGATGCGACACATAATCTAAAAATTGGCCATCATCTTTAGGATGCGCAGTAGAGAAGGTGTCTTTATCTTTAATACCAATTACTAGCTCATTAACCAGTGGGTTACCTAAACGCGAAACTTGCGTTAATGCGCCGCCGTTAACTGCGTTATTTGCAAACTTAGCATTAGGATTTAAAATACGCGCTTGCGGTAAGCTTGCTGTTGTCCACGAACCAATTACGCCATTACTTGAGCCAACCACACAGCTTTTAGGTACTTCAATTGCTATAGAGGTAATGTTTTTATCAGCTAAATCATCGTTATCTGCCGATTGTGTTATGCCACCAGGAAAGCCCGAGCCATCACCAGCACCCGCAGCACTGTCGCCTTCAACGGGTACGTAGTTTACTAAATCAAAGGTTTTGCCTAGGTTAACTACAAAAGGGTCTTTACGTTGACCAACGAACACTTTAGCCATGCCATCACAGTTCGCAATAGCGACTTGATACATAAATTGGTCGGCATACATTTGGTAATCTTGCTTTGAGGTAAAGG
Source organism: Pseudoalteromonas sp. 120-MNA-CIBAN-0494 (assembly GCF_040308885.1). Classification (NCBI taxonomy): domain Bacteria; kingdom Pseudomonadati; phylum Pseudomonadota; class Gammaproteobacteria; order Alteromonadales; family Pseudoalteromonadaceae; genus Pseudoalteromonas; species Pseudoalteromonas sp. 120-MNA-CIBAN-0494. Next base: position 95,091 of record NZ_JBEOOE010000009.1, on the reverse strand, counting down.
TTTTATTACCTACATAATCAAGCGGTTTATTAAAAGTAGTTGAGCTAGTAGTAGTGTTACTAAGCTGTACGCTAGTGCCTGTTTTTTGCGGGCCGCTGATCATTCTTACGGTGTAAGATTCACTAAAGTTAGCAGCACTATCATTACCTGCCGTAATACCGCCGACATTTTTTAGTGGTACAGATACAGTACGCTGATTACCCTCAGGGCCTACGGTTAATTGGACACCTTGATTATTATTAGGCAACATACTTTTAAAGTTAAACGCAAAAGTAATATCTTCAACAGCGTCACCATCGTTATCAATGTGAATGCTGTAAGTAGCATCAGGATCCATGGCAAAGTAATTAGGACCACCGTAGGCATCTTGCAATGGAATGTAATTAGCAATCAAGGTAACAAAGTCACCACGACCTTGCTCATAACTATTAAAAACATAAAAGTCGGTAGAGTCTAATGTTGGAAAGCGACTAATATTAGGCGCTTCTCTGTGGCTTGATGCTTCACTTGGTGCACTTACAAAAGTAGCACATATAACAACTGCGAGTATTGATGGAGTAAAAGCTTTCATGACTTTGTCCTTTAGTTTTTGATTGAAGTCATTAGTAATACGAGGCAGGGTTTAAATTGGACGCAGGGAAGTTAATTTATTTTTAATTAATGTGATTTATTTGTTAATTCACGCTATTTAGCTCTAATACCTTATTACTGAGAAAAGATAAAAGAGCTGTTTTTAGTAATTTATAAAAGTAGTAATTCAGTAGTATAGAGTACTTCGCTTGGCTCGCCGTTTGGCGAGCCGCCAATAGGTTCTAAACTTACAGCCAATAGAGCAACATTACTGGCTTTAAAGCGGCTGTTTTTAGCTAGCGTTTTGCTACCTGTTTTAGGGAGTAAGCCCAGCGATATTGGTGCGTCTTGGTCTTTTAGTATCATCCACAGCTCATAGTCTTTATCTGTTTTAGCCACAAGCTGACTACTTGCCTTAATTGATAAAGCCTGCTCATTAACATCAATAAACCATAACGGTTGCTGCGCTTTATTTTGCACTAATGCAATTTGCTGAATATTGCTAACATTAGTGGCCGGTTGCATTACTAAAAAGGCTAATACAATTGAAGCTGCTGTAGCAACAAGCGACCAAGTGCGCCAAATTGAAGGTTGTGTACGAATTATTGTTTTCGTTGGTTGGGGCTGGTTTTCAATTTGTTGTAATATTTTTGGCCATAAGTCGTCACTTGGTGCTAGTGGCGTAATAGCGCTGGCTAAATTATTTAAATTTTGCTCCCACATTGTTGTGGCCTCACGTGCTTTGCTGGAGTTGAGGAGTAATCGCTGAAAACGCTTACGGGTTGAGCTTGATAGGGTACCAAGTTCATATTGCCCTGCAAGTGCATTTAATACCTCGGGTTTATTATAATTCATAGGGTTAAACACCTTTGTAGCTGAACTAGTCCACGGCGGATCCAACTTTTTACCGTACCTAAAGGCGTGTCGATATGTTCAACTAATTCACTGTGGCTTAAGCCTTTGTAATAGGCCAAGTGAATCGCTTGTTTTTGCTGTGGCTCTAATTGCTCTATACAGCTTACGAGTTTGGTGTTTTCGGCATAACTTACCTCAATATCGTGCTCGTTTATATCGTCGTCGCCTAGTGATTGCTCCTTGCGCACTTTGTTGTAGCGCAGCGCATCAAGGCTTCGGTATCTAACAATGCTGATCATCCAGCTAATAACCGTTCCCTTAGATGAATTATACTCAGATGCGTTATGCCAAATTTTAATAAAAGCTTCTTGCAATACTTCTTCCGCATGCGCTCTGTTTGTTAACATATTTAAAGTTATAGCAAATAATTTTCCGCTGGTTTGCTGATAAAGATTAGCGAATGCGTGTTTATCGCCTTGAGCGGTTGAACACAAAAGGGGGAGTAAATCGTCGTTTTCCATGATTACCTTAATATTTTTATTATTAGTTAAATAAACGTGTGAGAGTTGTTTGTGGATGCAAAAACATGCTTAGATGTGCTTATAGATTAGCTGTAATACAGCTCAATACAAGTAAACAAAGAGTATTGCTGTTACTTTATACCAGTGTGAACAATTGACCTACTATAGTGTAAAAATAGCTACGGTTTATAAGTGGGCTAAAAAAAGGCTTAATAAATAAAAGTTAAAATGTTAATTATCAATAATATAACTAACGAGGAATAAGTGAATGCTGGCGTGAAATTTGCTCTTACAATATCAAGGCATGATTAATAAATATAACAACAACGAGCATATATTATAAAAGGAGAACATATGTGGGCTGCAATTAGTTACTTACTATTGGCATTTATACTCATATTTATTGGCTGGGAAGTTAACTCAATTTACTTTTCAATTGTATTTTATTGGAGTGCATTGTCACTACTTTTAGTGGGGGGCGCTTATATATTCGATATAGCAAAAGTGTTTAGAAAACGAGAAAACGGCGTTATCCCTTTTTATATTCGCTGGGCGTTTATTCCTTTTTTATTTGGCGCACAATTATACAATGCGTGGGCTCGTAAGCACGATAAAGTGCCGCCTATTCAAAAGATTAATGAACATTTGTTTTTGGCATGTCGATTATTCCCCTCTGACATAGATACACTAAAAGAAAACGGTATTACCGCAATACTTGATGTAACGTGCGAGTTTGACGGTTTAGAGTGGAGCTCTACGCAAGAAAACATTAATTATTTAAACATTCCGGTACTCGATCATAGCGTTCCTACGCATTCGCAGTTAAACCAAGCAATTAATTGGATCCATCATCATGTACAAAAAGATCGCCGTGTGGTGGTGCATTGTGCTTTAGGGCGCGGGCGCTCTGTGTTTGTAATGGCGGCCTACTTGCTTAGCCAAAATAAAGATGCCGATGTGCATCAAATACTGGCACAAATAAAAGAAACTCGCGAGACAGCTAATCTTAATAAACGCCAATTACATCACTTAGCTAAGCGTCATAAAAAAGGTGAGTTAGTAATTAAAAACAAAGCATTTTTGATTGCAAATCCGGTGTCGGGCACAAAAATGTGGCAAGACAAACAACACCTAATTATTGCTAGTTTATCGGCTTATTACGACTTAACCGTATTAACAACCTCAAAAGAAGTTAACGGCGTAGCGCTTGCTAAACAGGCAATAAAAGAGCAGCCAGATATTATTATTGCTTGTGGTGGTGACGGCACAGTGACAGAAGTGGCCAGTGTATTAGTGCACACTAAATGCAGGTTGGGTATTATTCCGCTGGGCACGGCTAACGCATTAGCGCATGTGTTAATGGGCATAAAATCAAAAATTATTCCTGTTGAACAAGCCTGTGATTTAATTATTGATGGGCAAACAAGTTTAATCGACACAGCTTATTGTAACGACGAGCTAATGTTACTACTGGCAGGAATTGGCTTTGAACACTCCATGATTGAAAAAGCCGACCGTGAAGCTAAAAACAAATCTGGGCAACTGGCCTATTTAAATGGTTTTTTACAAGCTTTTGGTGAACAAAAAGCACAAGTATTAACGATAAAGCTTGATGATAACGAACCAACGCAAGTAAGTACCAATAGTTTTATTGTTGCTAATGCCGCACCCTTTACTACTTTGCTAGCTCAAGGTGGCGGGCAGCCTGATCATAGTGACGGGCTTCTTGATGTGAATTGGTTAATACCCAATAAAGAAAATGGCACTACAGTACTGAGTATTGCCGAGCTTATGTTTAGCAGCATTACACAAACACATTTAGCTATTAATTCGCATCATACAAATGCTAAAAGAGTGGAAGTAAGTGCAGAGCAAGAGATTAAATACGTAGTAGATGGAGAGGTGAAAACTTCTAACAAATTAGTTATTACAATCTCACCTGGATCATTAAACGTTATTTGCAAAGAACAGCTAGATAAATAATACACGGTATAAAACGGCGTTATTACACGCCGTTTTATTATTTATTTTTTGATCGAAGGCCAAACAAAGCCCGATGTATCAGGTGCTCTATCGGAAGTGGGCCTTGGTGCACTTTTGGGTCTACGAATTGGCTTGTTATTTATGGTATGAATATAAAGCGCTTCTACTTTATCTCGTGCCCATGGGGTTTTACGCAAAAATTTTAAGCTCGATTTAATGCTTGGTGCATCAGTAAAGCATTTAATTTTAACCTGTTCACCCAAAGTTCTCCAGCCAAGTCGCTGCTCTAACTCAACAAGTATTTGTTCTAACGTTACCCCATGTAAAGGGTTTTTAGGTTGATTATCCATAGCTACACTACTTATTTAAACTGCGCATAGTGTAACTTAATTCACTCGTAGAGGCTAATTCACTGTAATTGTAGCGGGCTTAGTAGGGTAAATTGCATTGCCTTGTTTATCGAGTTTAAGCCAAATTAGTTGGCTGTTGTTATGTTGTACAAATTTAGCCCCGCAAATAAGTGTAAATGAGTGTATTTGTATTAACGCTCCTTCGCTGTAGCGTTTATTGTCGTACCAACAACTTGTGTCGGTATTTACAAACTGATTAGCATCGATAACAGAGTGGGTTTTAATTGTATTAGCATGGCTGAGTAGCGAATAGCTTAAGCAGCTAATATAAAAACATAAGATTAATAAATGGCGCATTTTAGTCTCAAATTGTCGAGGGTTTAAAAATAATACACTAAGCTAAAAAACATGCTAGGGTAAGGTATACACAAACACCATAAAAATGCGTAATTGGGTATTTTATAGCACCTTAACATTAGACAGCTGCTTATAAAAAAGGCGCTTTCTTGATTTGGGTATATTTATATTTAGTAAAACACAGAACAATAAATAGGTGAAAATATATGCAATTTAACCAAACAATGATCGATGAATTTACACTATTAGCTAAATTTCCGCGTGAAAGTAAAATGCAGGGAATTAAACTTCATTCAGACGCAGAGCCTAGCTTGTTAAGCGCCGCACAACGTTTATTTGATAAAGGAATTATAGATAGCCCAGATGGCGGTTATTTAACTGATCTGGGCTTAGAATTAATTGACCATGTAACTGTGGTGCACAGTGCCTTACAAGGCTAATTTTCTGGGTTAATTACCTAGGCTAATTATTTAGACTAGGTTGCATCAGGTTGATTTTGTGGTGCGGCATCAATAAATGCATCGAGCTTATTACAACGCTCATAAATGGCTGCTATTTTAGGATATGCGGCCATATTTACATTAAAACGAATAGCATTAAATACCTGCGGTACTAAGCACACATCGGCAAGGCTTGGTTGCTCACCCACACAAAAAGCGTTATTACGATCAAGTAGATGCTCTACTTTTTCAAACCCTACTTCTACCCAGTGGCGATACCAAGTGTTTTTAGCCTCATCGTCTACCCCTAGTTCGTTACTTAAATACTTGAGTACGCGTAAATTATCTAACGGATGAATGTCGCAGGCTATGGCGTAACTTAAATTACGGATTTGTGCTTTTTGCCACGCGTTACCAAATAATAATGGCGTTGTGTTTGGATGGCTTTCTTCAAGATACTCTAAAATAGCCAGAGATTGCCCAAGTACACCGTCAGCTGTTTCAAGTGCAGGGAGTAAGCCTTGTGGATTTTTATCTAAGTAGGCTGCACCTAACTGTTCAGACTTTAGTAAATTAACACCAACCAATTCGTGATCAATGTTTTTTAAGTTAAGCGCAATACGCACCCGATAAGCGGCTGATGAGCGAAAATAACTATAAAGTTTCATGTTTTATTATCCTTGTGATCCAGTAAATTGCTTTTTAATTGTGCGCCAACAATCAGTGTAATTAGCTTGGCGCTCTTTGCCTTCAAGAGCGTATTTAGTAGGGGATATGACATAACGTGATTCAAACATAAATGCTAGCGTATTCTCATAACGTTGCGGCTCAAGCTGGGCATTAGAGGCTTTGTCGAACACGTCGGCTTCAGGTCCATGGGGCGACATACAATTGTGTAGACTCATACCCCCGGGAACAAAGCCATGCTCTTTAGCATCGTAAACGCCTTCTATTAAGCCCATAAATTCACTCATTATATTGCGATGAAAGTAAGGAGGGCGAAAGGTGTTTTCGGCCACCATCCAACGTGGAGGGAAAATAGCAAAATCAATATTAGCTACACCTTCGGTGCCTGATGGCGATGTAAGTACGGTAAAAATAGACGGATCTGGGTGATCAAAGCTCACTGTATTCATTACATTAAAACGTGATAAATCATATTTATACGGCGCACTGTTACCGGTCCAAGCAACTACATCTAGAGGAGAGTGGCCGATATCACAACGAAACATATTGCCGTTAAATTTGGCAACTAATTCAAACTCACCTTCTATATCTTCAAAAGCAGCCACTGGGTATTGAAAGTCACGATCGTTGGCAAAGCCGTTAGAGCCGACCGGGCCACGCTCAGCTAAAACATATTGATGACCATAGTTTTCACAAATATAACCGCGTGCAGTTGCTGTTAATAGCTGTACCTGAAACTTTATACCGCGGGGAATAACCGCTATTTCGCCCGCTTTTATGGTTAAATTACCACACTCAGTTTTAAGTAATAATTCACCTTGCTGCGGTACAAACAACATTTCGCCATCGGCATTATAAAAATAACGCCCGTCCATCGATTTATTAGCAACATAAACATGAATACCAATACCGGTTTGGCCATTTGCACTACCATTAGCGGCCATAGTAATTAAGCCATCAATAAAGTCAGTTGGTTGCTGTGGAATGTCGATAGGGTTCCAGCGTAGCATAGTCGGTGGAGTTACTACTTCGGTAATAGGCGCAGTGCGAATTAAGCCATTATCCATTGCGATATAATCGCCTTGAATAACAGAGGGGCGAATACGGTACAGCCAACTACGACGGTTTTGTGCACGCGGCGCAGTAAACGCGGTTGTACTAAATTGCTCTGCATATAAATCGTACTTTACTTTTTGCGGACTAAATTGTCCGATAGGCAATGCACCTGGCAAGGCTTCAGTTTCAAACTCATTGCCAAATCCTGTCATGTATTGTAATTCGCTGGTCATCACTCGACTCCTTATCGTTTTACTGTAAGATACTCTCAAGTGAGAGTAAATTCAAACATCATGCTTTTTGTCACTGTACATATTTATGAACACTTAAACATGATTGTAAATTAAGAGGACATAGCACAATGGCACTCGATTTAGAGACATTTTTACCTTATCGACTAGCAAATTTAGCCAGTAAAATGAGTGAGGAGTTTGCGCCCGTGTATCAACAACAAAGTGATTTAACTATTCCTCAGTGGCGCATTTTATTTAATTTAGCCCAGTTTGGGCAAAGCCATGCAAAAGCACTGTGTGTGCAAGCAGCAATGGATAAATCCACTGTATCACGGGCAATAAAAGCGCTGAACGATAAGCACTATGTGGTGAGTTTAGTTAACCCAGATGACAAGCGCGCTAGCTTATTAGCGTTGAGTGGGCAAGGGTGGCGCTTGTATCAGCAGTTAGCACCAGCAGCTTTAGCGTGGGAAAAGAATCTATTGGGTATTTTAGCTCAAGCTGAGTATCAAACTTTACTTAGTTGTTTAGATAAGTTAACTAGTAAATTAGATGAATAAAACAAAAAGCCCATCAAAAGATGGGCTTTAAAATTACTTTAATTTGTTAAGTTACCTTAGCAAATTAGAAAGTGTAACGAACACCGATACGCATTTCCCAAAGTGAGGCATCACGTTGTACATAAGTACCAACATTGCCTGAGTTGAAACTTTCGTAAACGTAACGACCTTGATCATCACGAGATGTTTTTACAACCGGGTTACCCACAAAGTTTCCTTTTTCAAGTTTACCCCAATCATCGTTTAGGAGGTTGGTTAAATTATCAATAACAAAGTAGGCTTCACCTTTATGACCTTCCATAAAACCTGGTAGCTCTTGAGTTACTTTGAAGTCGAATTTAATAAACCAAGGCGCGTATTCACTATTACGACCAGTGATACTACCGCGTTTTAAATTTTCATCATTAACAAAGGCATTGAATGCATCAATATCAAAGTCATCTCCATAAACTACATTTGGATCATTGACTTGTGGGACATAAAGTAATTGACGGTTTTTATCAGCAAATGACGGTGACCATAAATTATCTGAGTCAGCAAAGGTATAGCTATATGGCATACCTTTTGATGCTTGGCCAAATAAATTGAAGCGTGTTGCATAGCCATCAAAGAACTCATGCGCGTAACCTAGTTTCAGAGTAAAGCGATGTGGTACTTCATAATCTGATGTTGCGATACCTGGATTGTTAGGATTTACAGTTGCTAAGTTATGATAATTTGAATCCGCTACTGAACTGGTCATTGGATTGATATCTTTAGCATCGGTATATGAATACGCAAGCGTAAAGTCAATACCATTTTCATAACGTTTGCTAAGTGCCGTTGAAAGTACCAATGCATCGCCACCATTATCAGCATTGGTTAGCATAAACTCACCATTACGACCTTCAGGTGCTGTGTAGATTGGGCGTCCATCTACTGGCTCATAGCCATTTTGCGCTACCCCTAAATCAGTTAGTACTGCGGCATCATTTTTACGTGAATAAAGCGCATCAGCAGAAATAACATAATCGTTATCAGTAGTAAATGTAGCACCTAAGGCATATTTCCATTCTGAAGGCATTTTAAAGTTTGGATCAATTACATTTGCAATACTATCACCTAAACGAATGTTAGTATTGGCAACTTCATCGAACATTTCTTGTGGTACATCGTAACCTGGCGTACCACCATCAAAATTAGTCATTGCAGTATTAAATAGATCAACATTATTACGGCGAGTATAGATATTTGTTACACCATCATTTGAGTAAGCATTAGATACCCACACATTTGGATTACCACCAGTGTATAAGCCAACCCCTGCACGCACTTCTAAGGCATCAGTGGCATACCAATTAAAGCCTACACGAGGTTGGATAAGATCCATACCGTCTAAGTTTTGTTGGTTTGAAAACCCGTAACGATTAGTAAAGTTTTCGTTAAAGTTTGGTACATCACTGCTGTCATAACGGTCATAGCGCAAACCAAAAGTTAAACTGGCATCAATGTTGTCGAAGTTATATTCATCTTGCAAATACAAAGTGTGTTGTTTATAAGAAAATTCTGCTGCAGCATCAGCAGGATTATTAGTACCAGCAGCATTATTATATTCAATTCGTGAAGCTAAACCATTTTCAAAATCTTCAATTGAATTAAAGCGAAACTCACCTTGTGTGTGTTGTACAAACATATTAAATACATTTAACTTCTCATATTCATAGCCAGCACTAATTGTATGTTTATCAAGATAGTACTTACCAGCTAATTTAAATGTAGTTGTGTCATATTTCAGCTTATTGGAATGACGAGAATCATCTGGGCCTATGTAAACCGTTGCACCACCTGCAGTCTTAACTTGAAATTCACCAAAACCTGATGCTGCATCAAGTGATTGTACGCGTGCATCTACTTCAGATTTTCCAAAACGAAGCTCGGTTGAAAAATCATCGTTCCAATCCGAATAAAGAGAACTAACAAAAGAGGTAAACTTGGCGCCTTGTTCATAATAATGGCTATCTAATGATAAACGACTTGACCCAGTGTCTGATTGAGAAATAGTAAAAGCATCATTGTAGTTATAAATGAAATTTGCACGATGGTTATCATTTATAGTCCAGTCAAGTTTAACTAAGATTTTTTCATCTTCAACTGGCATGCTGCCAGGCATAGTACCTGCGTTGTAGTTATATTTTTCTTGGGCAATACGTTGAATATTCGCAATATCGCCTGCTGTAACACTTGGATCATCACCTTGGGCTGCGCCATAGTTGAATTGTGCGATGCCTTCTTGCTTTTCATAAGTTCCGAAGAAAAATAGCTGATCTTTAATTAGTGGTAAACCTAAGTTAAAACCATAACGTTTATCAGTATAGTTACCATTATCGGCTTTCACACCTTCAACTTTATCACCTTTATAACTGTCGCTGGTGAAATCAAAGAACACACCACCGTGCAGCTCGTTAGTACCAGATTTGGTTACAGCATTAATATTACACGCGGTGAAACCGCCGTATTGTACATCAAATGGGGCAAGCTCAACGGCAACTTGATCGATTGAATCAAATGAGAAAGGAGCGCCGATAGTCGGATAACCGTTTGAGCTTAAACCGAAGTTATCGTTCATGCGGATGCCGTCAACTGTTAAGCTATTATAGCGAGGATTATTACCACCACACTGAATTGCACCACGGCTTTCATCAACGTAGACACGTGGATCCGCGCGAACAATATCTCTCAGATCACGGTTAATAGCAGGGGCATTTTCAAGGTCTTCTAGTGTAAATGTTGAAGATGGTCCTGTACCACCGGACATTGCACTAATAGGGCGACCAGTAACAACAATTTGTTCAATATTTGAAGCCGGCTTTAGTTGTACGCTAACTGGATAATCAGAGCCTAGAGTTAGGAAAATATTTTCAACGAGTTGATCTTCATATTTATCTGAGTCAACTATAATGTCGTATGGTCCGCCAACACGAAGGCCGCTAGCACTAAAATAGCCAGCATCATTCACGTAAGTTACCTTAGAAGAGCCGGAAGGTACGTGAATAATAGTTACTTCAGTACCTGTAGCAGGGTTACCGTTAGGGCCAACAATTTGACCTTTGACACCCGATGCAGTTGTATTTGCTACTGCAGCGCCACTTACACCAACACAGGCTGCGATAGCGAGTGATAGTGCTGTTTTGCGAAGTTGAATTTTCATTTTGTTTTCCCATGTGGTTTATTAAACTTTTTATATTTATAAAGTATTTGCACTAAACAAACGAACCAAATTCATGCAGTACTAAATCTATACATATTATACTTTAGTTTATGTTTACAAATAAGCTACAAGTGTAATGTTTTTTATGTTTATAGATTAATGCTACGGATTATTAATGTTAATAATGAAATGTTCGTGTTGTAAAAGAGAGTAAATACTATTTATGACAAATAGATGAAAAAGGGAGTTTAAATGAAAAAACCCATTACAAAGTTGTAATGGGTTTAACTAATATAAAGCGTAATGTTTTATTAGGTATTAAAACTTATAGCTCACACCAATTTTAGCTTGCCATGCAGATGATGACGTAGAAATTTGGCTATAATTGCGTACATCAGCACCGTTATGACGATTGTTGATAATGTATCGGCCTTCATCATCTATTCCAGCTAGGTCATATACAGCTTGATCAGAGTAGCCTAAACGCTTTTCAACACCCCAGTCGCTATTAAGTAAGTTAGCAAAGTTATCAATCATAAAGTAAACCTCACCTTTATGGCCTTCAGCAAAACCTGGGATCTCTTGTTTAACACTAATATCCATAGTAGTAACCCAAGGTTGAGTTCCTGTATTACGGTTTAGAATTTGGCCACGCTCAGAAATACCAGCACGGTTAAGTAGCGTTTCAAGTTCGCTCCACGACAAACCAGATTCATCCCAGTTTACATTTGCATCATCAGCACCCGTTGGGATGTATGCAAGGTAAGCCGAGTTTGAATAAAAGTCACGTGTATCGCCTAAATCATCTTTTTCAAAAAGACCCATTGTATAGCTAAATGGGCGGCCAGAGCGACGCTCAAAGTACATGTTAAACTTGGTTTGGTAGCCAGAAAAAAGCTCAGTATTATAGCTCACATTAACCTTAAAGCTATGCTCCACTTCGTAAGCACCACGCTGTGCTAAATCAACATTACGGCTTTGTGTTATTGTATGTTTATAATTACTTTGTGCTTGTGATGATGAACCACCTGAAGCTTCTGTAATATCTTGATGTGCATAACTGGTAGATATATATAGGCCGTTATCCCACTCTTTAGCAAGTGCAGTAGAGAAGATTACCGAGCGCCCATCTTCAGCTGAGTTGGTCATTGCTATATCAAAGTTATCTTTTAAGTCACCTTCGTAGATACCTTCATAAATAATACGATCGCCATCAGCGGTTGTTCCAACAGGTTTGATTGCTGTGTTATGCCATACAGCCTCATTTTCTTTTTTATGGTAGGCAATTTCTGCTTGCCATTTAAAGCCATTACCTAAAAATTCTGAGTCAAATTCATAATCAAAACCAACTTGCGCACGGATGCTTGAAGGTAATTTAAAGTTAGGATCAATATAGTTAGTGCTACCCGCACCTTGTACTAATGAACCTTTTATTTCGTCTGGAACTTGAGTGAAATCGACGTTATTATTTGCATAGTAACCATCAATTACGCTTTGTGGTGCGTCAACAAAAGTAAGACCGTCTTTTTGGAATGAGTTGTTATACCAAACGTTAGGAATACCGCCTTGGAAACGACCTACGCCACCATTGATAGTAAGAGCCTCTGTTGCATAATATTTGAAACCAACACGAGGCAAAATAATATCTACACCATCAAGGTTTTCTTGGTTAGTAAAACCATAGGTTTCTAAAAACTTTTCATTCAATGTTGGTTTATCGTCAGATGCCAAACGCTCATAACGTACACCCGCAGTTACTTCTAAATCATCAGTAGCATAAAACGTATCTTCTACGTAAAGAGCAAACTGACTGCGCGTTGCATCGTAAGCAGTATCTGCTGAGTTGTTGGTATAGGCATTACTGTAAGTAAAGTCATGTTTACCTTTGTAATTACCTACTTCGCGGTTTTCGAAACCAGCAAAGTTATCAAACTCCCATGAGCCTAAAGAGTTGGCTGCAAATAAATTATATAAATTTAAAGATTCATACTTAGCACCAAACTTAATTTGGTGTTCGTCTAATAAGTATGTGCCATCAAAAGTTAGTGTTAAATTTTCAGTCGCTGCTTTATTGGCATGACGGTATTCATCAGTACCAAACTGATAAGCTGGTCCACGGAAATATTCTTCAACTTTAACACTACCAATTTTAGAATTAGTGATGCTGTCAGATGTTACATCTTTATAAGCAATACCAATTTCAGTAGAGAAGTCTTCATTCCAATCTGAGTAAAGCTTGGTAGCAAAGTTGTTGAATTTAGTCGCGTAAGTGTAACGATTTGAAGCAAGTGAAACGGTACTGCCACCAGTACCAAAATTACGCTCGTCTTTATCGTCTTGCCATTGGTATGTAAAGTCTAAACGATGGTCATCGTTGATGTTCCAGCTTAACTTAACCAATAATGACTCATTGGTGTCTTTAGGGTCGCCACCAAGAGAATCTTGCATACCGTACACGTTATCTAATATAGATAAAAACTGATCAAAGCTTTCTTTAGTTACATCGTATTCATTAGCAGCACCAGAGCCTTCAAAACCATAGTCTAAATCTAACTCGCTCTTCCATGCATTGTAGTTTACAAAGTAAAAAAGCTTATCCTCTAGTATTGGTCCGCCAAAGTTAAAGCCGTAACGCGCTTCTGTTTGGATTGGCTTTACTTGTTCAGTAACAAATGTTCTGTGGCCATCTTCATCTAAAGCTGGTCTGCCATTTGCGTATACTTGTGAAATACTGTCTACATCACCCGCCATATCTGGGGTTGATGTTTCGTAAAAACCAGAGAACTTAAACTCGTTAGTACCTGATTTTGTTACTGCATTTATAGTACCGCCACCAAAGTTACCTTTAGCTGCTGAAAAAGGAGATACGTCTACAGAAATTTGTTCAATTGCATCAAGTGCAACAGGTGGTTGCGAAGTAGGGTAACCGCCGAAGCTCAAGCCAAAATCGTCGTTTTGACCAATACCATCAACAGTTAAGCTATTACTACGTGGATTATTACCAGCAAAGGTTAGCTCTCCATTACCGTTAATATTTGCAAGAGGATTTAAGCGAGCAATATCTTTAATATCGCGGTTAAAACTTGGCATGTTTTGAATTGTATCTTCGCCAAAAGAGCTGCTAGAACCACCTGATTGTTGTACTGTTTTATAGCCAGAAACTTCAATTTTTTCCATGTTTAATGGTCTAAGCTGAGAGTTTAAGCGATAAGTATCACCTAATTCTAGGTAGATGTTTTCAAGCGTAGTGTCGTTAAAAGTATCAGAGTCGATTATTACTGTATATGGACCCCCAACACGTAAACCATTAGCTATAAAAGTACCACTTGAATTGGTTGTAAGTTCACTTACAGTTCCAGTAGGACCATGAATAACTTTAATTTTTACATTTGCAGCACTTTCACCAGATGGAGTAGTGATTTTACCGCGCATTGCAGATGACGTGTCAGCAGCCATAGCACTTGCAGAAACACCAAGAGCTAAAATAATTGCTCCGGTTAATTTCGAAAGGCGAAGTTTATTCATTATGTTGTTTTCCCGTATTAAAAGTTACTTAGTTAGTTGTTTTTTCGCTAGTTTGCATCTTAAGTGCACTGACTAACGGTGTTGCTGATTCATCAAATAAACTATTTAATAAACCGGCGAGTCTTATTCCGCCTTGTTGCAGCCGAGTTTTAATTATTGGCATATGGTCGAAAATGTAGCTGTAGCTAATATTTGTTTCATTTTTATTATAAATTGATTCTGCTAAGTTGTTTGATTCTACTAACCAACTAGTAGGGGTACTGGTTAGGTACTCACTAATTAAAGTTTGATTATTAGTATTGATAAAGTCAGCAAATTCAGTGTATGAGAGGTTTTCGCCTTCAATTAACTTACTGTCCCACAAACTGTGTAGGTTGGTTTCTTGACCAAAGTGCTTCACTTTAATATTGTTACCACCACGGTCATCTGCACGCCCAGCATGAAAAGGCTGATGGCTGTCGCCTACCAGATGCACTAAAAAGCGTAAGCTAAACTGCTTAGCATCTAATGAACTTTGCTCGTCTTGAAGTACTTTAATTGAGTAATGAATACCTTCAAGAATGTTGGTAACAGATTCTTTATTTTTTGTATGAGAATGATTGAGTGAAATAGGTTTGTTTGCAGATGTATTAATATAATGCCAGCGTGATGATTTTCTTTGCCAAAACTCACCAGGAGCAGAGCGCATTTCATCTGGCCAAGTAGACACTTGCGCTAAAGATTCATTATTTAATAACGGCAAAAGTTTTGTTTTTGTTGTTTCACTAAGGTGAGACTCTGCAATTTTAGCTATGATCCTGTGTCCATTTTGACCCCATGCATGAGCATTAGTACAAACAAGTACAGCGCTGACGACCAGCGTTGCTTTAACTGAGGACATTAAGTTGTTACGCATTTGGTTTCCTTCAAATTATTATAGGGTCAAAATCACTAATCCGGTCAATTGTCCTTGTTTATTTGGAGGATAGGAAGGCGTTAAGAATATTCATATTAACTTGTAGGTAAATTAATTAAATCAGATGCTTATAGTTAATAGGTAAAATTACTTATTGCAATAAGTAATTAAAATTGTTCAAATAGACTAATAATAATATTAGGATGTTTTGTTTGAACATTAAATGCGTCATTTACAATAAAATGCTGTTAATTGTATTTTTATATTTGTTAATTATTTTGGTGTGGGTGTGTGGTCAACTAAGTGTTGATAGCAGTGAGTTACGCTTTGTAAAATTAATAGAAACATCAATTGAATGCCAAACATCTGCAATTAAAAATGAAAACCAGTTAATCATTTTTGCACCATCAAAAAAAATAGCAGGTACATTAGCACATAGCTTATGTACAGATGATGTGGTAGCTAAGCAGTACGGGGCGGTTGTAAGTTACTGGCGCTATAACACGACGGAAAGCTTTGAATTTGTAGGAAAAGGCATTGCAGATCTTATTTTAACTAAAAACAATATTATGGAAGCATTTAAAGCCGAGACTACCTATAACTACCAGCCTGTAGTTGGGTTTTCTGATTACACTGCATTTTTTATTTCGGCTAAAGAAAAACCTAAAATAACAAAAGAGTACTTTTTGGGTAAGCGTATTGGATTATTAGATTACCCAACCAGTCGCTCAGGGCATATATTGCCCAAGCAAGTATTTAAAGAGTTGGATATTAACCTCGAAAACTTAAATATTATTTATGCTAGCTCTCACGATGCCTTACGTGATTTATTGGCTAACGGAAAAGTAGATATTATAGCTTCGTTTTGGCAAGAAAGTGATGCAAAACGCTTTTCAAAAAACTATATTACACCGCTAAAAAATAATATTGCAGGCACGCGTTGGTATTTAAAAATGCCACATAATAATACCGATTTATTGTGCTCGGTACAGGCGCATTTATTAGCCATGTCGCAAGAGCAATCTCTTCATTACTATAAAGGTGCGCAGTCATTTTGGCAGTGTGATAATGACGTTGTAACTTATAAGCGAGATGAAATATGAGTAAGCAGTTATTTTCATTTATTACGCTATTCATTTTTTTATTACTTTGTAGCGTATTTTATTACTCAGTAAGCTATAAACAACAGCAAGTGCAAAAGCTTAATATAGCCACGATAGAAAAACAGGTAGCGTTGGATTTACCTTTACTCGACTTATCTAATGAACTGCTTAAGTACTCCAGTAATATAGATAATATAAATAGTTATTTAGAGCAGTTAAATTCGCAACTAATCGGCACTAATTTATTATTGTTAAATATTGTCGCTGAAAAAAAGCTATCAACCACATTAACCGGAGCGCAGTTTTTTACGCGTTTAACGACCAGTATTGGCCCTGTTTTTTTAGTTTTTGATATAAAACCACAGCCATGGCCGTGGCGTTATATTTATTATTATGTCGCTATTTTTATGTTAAGTGCTTTTGTTAGCCACTGGCTGAAAACGGTTATTACAATAGAGCAAAAAAGTAAGCAGTTAGCTACGCTGCAGCCTGAACCTGTTGAGGAAAGTAAATCACCCGTGTTAGTTATTAATCTAAATACTAAAACGGTGTCAGTTAATATTAATCCGCAATACCAAGTATGTTTAGCAAATAAACCACTTAGCTTTTATTTAGCGCTTATTGAATTTTGTAACAGTAATAGCGATGTTGTGCTCAGCCATAATAAAGATGTACCTGATGAGCTAATTGAATTAGCTAATAAATATTTTTATCGATTAGTAGAGCTGGGACACACGATCCGCAAGCGCCCTAACTTTAATAATAGCCTTGAAAAAACATTGAGCGAAATACGCGCGGCGTTAGATGAAGTGTTGAGTGAATACCCGCAACAAAAAGAAATTTTTTATCCGCCTAAGGCATTTGGAGAGGGGTCTCGTTCGCGGCTACACAGTTACGGGTTAGTTAATATTGCTAAAGGCGATTTAGAAATAGTAGGCAAGTAATATACTCGTTCCTACTATCTCCAAAATATAGATTATTTAGGGGCAAACTGGGCCGCATCTATTGGGCTGTGCTCTGCAAAAAAACGCTTTAATGCGTTAGAGTCTGTTTCATCAGTAACTACAAAACCTTTTGCTGTGGTTAGTGCAGGGTAGCCATCACCACCTGAGGCGTTAAAGTTATTAATGCTCATACGGTAAGTTTTACTTTTATCTAATGCTTGCCCATTTATTAATACCTTTACTAAGGTGTTGTTTTTATGCTCAAACGATAATTTGTGGTACTGCATGTAAGCGCCTGAATCAGGTGGGAAACGCGTTACAACTTCTAAATATTGCCATAAATCTTCTCCTGCAATATCGATATAAGCCACTCGATTTTGAAACGGTTGGGCTTTTAAAATATCTTTATAACTTACTTCGCCTGCAGCAATACTGTCGCGTACACCGCCGCCACTCATAATACCAAAGTCAGCATCGGTACTGTTCATTTGCGCTTGAATAATAACGCGAGCTAAATTTGTTTGTTGGTAGCGTACTTTATTACGATCGCCCTCAAGTCTGGCATTTACATAACCAATTTTACCTTCAATTTGTTTAGCGCCTTTTTCCTGATACTCGGCTAAAAATGCGTTTAACTGTGGGTTAGGTGTAATGTACTCGTTAGCTAATACACTCGACGTTGTGCCATCCGGGTGTTGTTTATCAACATATAAATTAACGGGTAGGAGTTTATAATTTAAGAGGGTTAGCTGGCCATTTTCAAGTTTAAATTCGGCTTTACCAACATATTTACCCCATTCGTGGGCTTGCATTATCCAAGTGCCATTTTGTTGATCGGGCGTGCAGGCTAGGCCGGGTTTAAAGTTATCGTCATTTACGTTTTTAGCCGCCATACATACAGGCTCTTGAGAGTGACCACCGATGATCATATCTAAGGTGTTAGTTGGCAGTGAGCGCGCAAGTGTTACATCTCCAGGCGCATTAATTGCGTGGCTGGCATCCACATAATGCCCCATATGAGTGAGCGCAATAGTAATGTCGGGGTTATATTGTGCTTTAATTTTTTGTGCTAATTGTGCCGTGATTTCGATTGGATCTTTAAACTCTAATTGGCGAATATATTCGGGATTACCTATTTTGGCTGTATCAGTGGTGGTTAAACCTATAACAGCAATACTCAGCCCATTTTTATTAAATACTTTATAGCTATCAAATACATTTTTACCGGTCGATTTTTCAAATATATTTGCCGATAAAAAAGGAAAGTTAGCCCATTGCTGTTGCTTTTTAAGCACGCTCATCGGGTTATCAAATTCATGATTTCCAAGGGCCATCGCATCATAACCAATTAACGACATGCCTTTAAAGTCAGGCTCAGCGTATTGTAAATCTGACTCTGGAATGCCGGTATTTATATCGCCACCAGAAAGCAGCAGTACTGCATGTCCCTGCGCGATTGCTTTATTGCGTAGCGAGTCAATCAGGGTTTTACGGGCAGCCATGCCATACTCACCTTTTTCATTGTGCCAAAAGCGACCATGATTATCGTTAGTATGCAGTACGGTTAAATATTGTGGGGTGGGGCTAGTGAGTGTAGTACTACACCCAAGTACACTAAAAGCAATGACAAACAAAAAAATTATGCGCATAAAACACCTATTGATTAAAAGCACTTACGTTTATTGGCGCATAGTTTAACTAGTTTGCTACAAAAACACACTTTTACATTCTTTAATCACACTTTAATTTTTTAGTAGCAGCTAACTCTCTACGTTTTAGCTCTTCGCTGGCATATCTGGCTTTTTGATGATTAATACCTACCATCCAGATTAAAAAACTAGCAGGTAAGCGTGTGTAGGGCTCTCCCTTATGTAAACCAAAATCACAAATTTGGTTGTTTTTTTCTGACATTACAATTCTCCATTTACGAATTTGCAGAGGAATCATAACAAAAATAAAACAATTTATAAGTGCATTTTCATTAAACAGCGTTTTTACAAGGATAAGTTCAGTAGGAAGGTGATGAAATGTAATTAAGTTGTAACCGACTTGGTTTGAATTGTATCAGGGGCTATTTTGCAGTCGATTTTTAGTCTTACTCGCATTACTCTAAGTATCACTAAACTTTACACTAAATAAAATAATAATAGGGAAAAACGATGAAAAAGCTTTTATTAGCCTCGTTACTTAGCGCAGTAAGCTTTGCCAGTTCAGCAACCATTGTAGAAGTAAGTACCAGCCAAGGTGTTATTAAAATTAATTTATTTGATCAAAAAACACCAAAAACTGTAGAAAACTTTATGAGTTATTTAGATGATGCAGCGTATAACCAAACAGTGATTCATCGCTCAGTCAAAGATTTCATAATCCAAGGTGGCGGTTTTACCTACTCAGATGATTTTGATCGAATTACAACCAAGCCAGCAGTCATTAACGAACCTATTTACTCTAATGTTAAAGGCACGATTGCCATGGCTAAACTAGGTGGAAACCCAAACAGTGCAACTAGCCAGTGGTTTTTTAACTTAAAAGATAATAGTGCCAACTTGGATGTGCAAAACAGTGGTTTTACTGTGTTTGGACAGATTACGGATGATAGCCAAGCGACTTTAGATAAAATAGCTGCTTTAGTACATTGTGGTGAAATACCGGTAGTTGGTATCACTACAGAGCAGTGCTTAAAAAGTGATGTAACCATTAGTAATGCTAATTTAGTGACTATTCAAAGCGTATTAGTTATAGATGACGATCCTAATTCAGCGCAGAACCTTACACCGGCTAAAAACACTTTAATTAGCCAAGTAGTGCCACCTTCGCAAAAAGAAGATTCAAGCGGTAGTATGGCTTGGTTACTAGGGGCTTTATTATTAGTGTTACCACGTTTAAAGCGCGCTAAATAACAAATACTCAAAATAAAGAAACCCCGCTATGGGTGTTAAATAGCGGGGTTTTTAGTTGTTTAATGTAAGAGTTAAAACAGTAATACCCGCCAAATTATTACCAGCCATAACGCAAATACACTGCCACAGCCTATTAAGAATAGATTAAAGCGTATTCTTATTTTATTACTGCCTAAGTGAACAACGCTATGTAAAATACGCGAAATCACAAACAGCCAAGCTAAAACAGCCACCAGAATGCTTGCACTATTGAGTTGCATTGCAAGTAAGCACCCAGCATAAAACAACACGGGTATTTCAAATTGATTGGTAAAGTTTCTATCAGCAACACGCACATTGTCACCTGCATTATCTAAACGCATAGTGGCAAAGTCGGTTAAATTTATGTGTTTATTTTTAGCTGCGGCAAAACGTCTTTTACCCATAATAATCATTACAATGAGTGAGAGTAAAACTTGGGCGAACATAGCTAAAATGATCAACTTTTCCATGGTTTTTCCTTATTATTATTTGAATTAGTTGCAGTATGCAGGTGTTTTTCACAATGTGTTACACAATTAACGGATAAATTGTGGCAAAACATTAATCTAAAATGTTAATTTAGGCTGTAAATAGCTTTTTAAATAAGCGTAGATCGCAGTTGCGACATACTTTTAATGGAAATAAAATGAAAAAAATTATTGGCTTTAGTGCCATTGCACTTGCTGTACTAAGCGGTTGTTCAAATACATCATCTGTATCTCAAGCACCTCAAACTGTTTTATTATCAGACTCGCTCGTTGTAAGCCCTAATGATAATCGCGAATATAAAACGCTTAAATTAGCTAACGACATTGAAGTTATTTTAGTATCAGACCCCAGTGCTGAAAAATCAGCCGCGGCATTAAGTGTTGGAGTGGGTTTATTACATGACCCAATGAGCCAACAAGGCATGGCCCATTATTTAGAGCATATGCTGTTTTTAGGCACAGAGCGCTACCCAGATACTAAAGGGTACTCTGACTTTATGACCAAAAATGGTGGCGCACACAACGCCTATACTTGGCTCGATATTACCAACTATATGTTTAAAATTAACAACGATGCGTTTGATGAAGGGTTAGATCGTTTTGCTGATTTTTTTAAAGCACCCAAGTTATACCCTGAATACACAGACAAAGAAAAAAATGCAGTAAATGCAGAGTGGTCAATGCGCCGCGAAATGGACTTTTTTGGGCAGTTTAAACTAGCGCGTAAAATGATGGGTGACCACCCAGCTAACCGTTTTTTAATTGGCAACCTAGAAACCTTAGGTGACAAAGAAGGCAGCTCATTACACAAAGAAACAGTTGATTTTTATAATAAATACTACTCTTCAAATATTATGAAAGTAGCGCTTATTTCTAATTTGCCAATTGCGGCAATGGAGCAAAAAGCACAAAAATACTTTGCTGATATTAAAAATAAAAACATCGAAAAACCAACAGTAACCGCCAAGCTTAACTTTGATAATGCCGGTGGTAAGCGCGTGTTTTATGCCCCTAATGAAGATGTAAAACAGTTACAACTTGATTTTACCATTAGCAATAACAATAACGAATTTGCACTCAAGCCTAATCGCTTTGTGGCCTACTTATTAAGTAATGAAATGCCTGGCAGTCCAGCGCAAATATTACGTGATAAGGGGTGGGTATCGCAATTGTCAGCATCGGCAGTGCCAACCCACTATGGCAACTACGGGTCGTTAAACGTTAACGTAGAGCTTACCGATACAGGCATGCAAAATCGTGAAACGATAGTGGCGACTATAATGCAGTATATTGAATTGATTAAAAAAGAGGGCGTTGATAGTAAATACTTTAACGAAATTCGTACCTCGTTAAATAATCAATTTAAGTTTTTAGAAAAAGGTGATGAGTTTAACTATGTAAGTACATTGACTCAAAGCATGCAAGACTACCCGTTAAATCATGCCATTAATGCGCCTTATTATTACGCTAAGTTTGATGCAGACTCAGTAAATAAAGTGCTTAAACAATTAAATGCCGACACTTTACGCATTTGGTATGTATCGCAGCAAGAAGAAACCGACTCACAGCTTCACTTTTACGACGGTAAATACCGCATTAGTGACATAAGCGCACAGGAAGTTGCAAGTTGGAACAAAAAAAGCCAGTTTAATTTAGCGCTACCGAGCGTAAATAACTTATTACCAGAAAATTTTGCTATTAAAACCCAAGCATTTAAACAGCAAAAATCCCCAGAGCTTGCTTATGATAAAAATGGCGTGAAAATATGGCGTCAGGCAAGTCAAAAATTTGCCGAGCAACCAAAGGGACTTGTTGAAGTTTATATAAATACCCAGCCGGGGCTAAACGATGTAAAAGCGGAGGTTTTATACTCTGTTTGGGCCGATCTGTACAACATACAGCAAAGCCAACTAAGCACTGAGGCTGCTATTGCAGGTATGAGCGTAAACCTTGCACCCAGTAATGGTTTAGTTTTGTCTATGAGTGGCTTTACAGATAAGCAAAATGTACTGCTTAAACAAGCATTAAGTGGGTTAAACAGTGATATTAGTGGGCAAGCATTTAACCAAGCTGTAGATCGTTTTAAACGTAATTTACTTAACCAGCAAAAACAATTTCCTTACGCGCAAGCATTTGCTGAATATACAAAATTAAGCCGTACCGGTAGCTTTGATACTGATACTTTAATTAGCACAGCCAACACTTTAACTTTAGCTGATTTTAATGCTTTAAAACAAAACACCTTTGCTAATAACGATTTACGCGTATTTAGTTATGGTAACTATAACCAGCAAGACATAGCAGCAATAGCATCCGAGCTGAGTGCTATTTTGCCAAGTAACTATAAACACACTGAGTTTGCGCGAAGTGAAGCATGGTTACCACAACCAGGTGAAACCATAGTGTTACAAAAAGATATAGATGTAGCCGATGTAGCCGTGGTTGATATGACAGTTCATCCAACACCGGGTTACAAACAAAAAGCACAAGCTGCCGTGCTACAAGGGCATTTTAGAACCATTGCATTTGATAAAATGCGTACCGAGGAGCAACTTGCGTATGCCGTTGGTGCGTTAGCTCGCCCCATTGAGGATTACTCAGCGATTGGTTTGTTTATTCAAACACCAGTAAAAGGGCCAAAAGAAATACAAACGCGTTTTGATCTGTTTAAAAAAGAGTATGCAATTGAGCTCGACAACATGAGTGAGGAGACGTTTGCACAGCTTAAAAATGCCACGTTAGTATCGCTTAAAGAGCAACCTAAAAACTTAAGTGACGAAATGAGCCCACTATTAAATGATTGGTATCGTGAAAACTTTAATTTTGATTCAAAGCAACAGTTAATAAATGAAGTTGAGAAAGTAACGCTTAGCGATATTAAAGACTATTACCAACAAACAATGCTTAACCCTAATGCGGCACGTTTAAATGTGCAATTACGCGGGACTAAGTTTATAGAAAGTGACTTCGCCGATTTACCAAATCAAACAAAAATCACCACGCTAGATGCCTATTACAATGGTATTAAACTACAAAAATAAGCTTTATTTATACAGCTAAAAATAAACCCCAATGTATTGCTACATTGGGGTTTTTTTAATTTAAGCCATTAATAAAAAGCCTATCACCGCAAGTGCTGCAGCAATAAGCGTATAAGGCAATTGTGTAACAGCGTGGCTCATTAAGTTACAGCCAGCGCCTTGGGCTGCTAATACCGTTGAGTCTGAATAAAAACATGCTTGGCTGCCAAACGATGATGCTGATAATAACGCGCCAATGACTAATGGAATATTAGCATCTACCGCCGTTGCCAGCGGCATAACAATAGGAATAGACACAGCAAATATTCCCCAGCTTGAGCCCGTTGCAAATGCTAAAACAGACATTGCAATAAATACCACTGCAGGCAAGTAACCCGCGGTCATGTATGGGCTTAAACTATTAATAACATATTGCGGCAAGCCAATTAAATCGCACACATCTTTAAATATAAACGCGGCTATAACCGTGCCTATAGCCGGTATCATGCTTTTAAATCCATCGAGCATACGTTCAATCATTTCACTAAACGACATTAATTTTTGTAACGCATAAAATGGCAAAATTATAGCCATAGTGGCCAGTAAACCTTTATAAACGTCTATCTCAAAGTAAACGGTAAAGCCGACTAATAAAATAATAGGCAATAAAAAGTTATGTAATTTACCTTTAGGATCAGCATCTTCAAAATTTTCTTCTACTGCTTTTACCGCGTACTCGTCTGCTGTTTGTACTTCACTGTATTGCGCCGGATCGACTTGTGCTTGCTCAATTTGTGCCATCTGTTCTGCTTTTTTCATTGGGCCAAAAGCAGGGATCACTCCAAGTACCACTAACAGCACAACGAGTACCGCAAACCATGCGTAAAACATATACGGAATAGCCTGAATATAAACAGCAATGCCTTTACCTTCTTCAGCAATACCGTTATCTACAAGTAAACCACCAAAAAATACCGCCCACGTAGATAGGGGCACAAGTACGCAAATTGGTGCCGCAGTTGAGTCGACAACGTAGGCTAGCATTTCGCGGCTTACTTTAAATTTATCGGTAATGCGTTTCATGGTTTCACCCACAGTAAGCGCATTTAAATAGTCATCAATAAAAATAACTAATCCAAGGCAAAAGGTCATAAATAATGAAGAGCGTTTGCCCTTAGTGTATTTAAGTGCCAACTTACCAAATGCAGAAGCACCACCGGTACGGACTAATAAGGCGATTAACGCACCAAAACCACCACACACTAATATTAGCCAGCCAATGGTTTCGTCACTCATTACTTTAAGTGAGGTGCTGGCAAAATTAGCCAATACCTGCGAGGGATCAGCCATTATGAGCCCAACAAGGGCACCAATTAATAAAGATAAAATAGGGCGGCGTAGTACTACAGCCAAAATAACTACCACTAAAGGCGGCAGTAAGCTTAACGCAGAAGGTTCAAGCATTTAAGTATTCACAAAATTAAAAGCATATTTAAAAATTTAAACTGCTTAACAAAAACAAAGAAGATGATAAGTTAGTTGTCTTATCACTTTCCAAGTCACTGCTTTTGCACGCGATATCACTAGGGAACTGTTATTTTAAATTAATAATCAGCAGTAATATGCGTTGGCTTGGCGCCAGACGGTGCAAGGAGTGCAACCGCTTTTGTTATGCCTATAAAAACATCGGCGCAAAAGTAATCTGCTTTACATCTTCAGTCAACAAATAAATGCTTTAATTGACTCATTTTTATAATTTAGGTGACTATAGCGCTACAAACCAAAAGGATAACAATACATGCGAAGGCAATTTAATACCGAGCGATTAATTATTCGCCATGCTGTTGAAGCAGATGCTGGCGATTTATTAAAGTTAGTAAATCAAAAAAGTTTTATAAAATACATTGGGGATAAAAAAATTTATACCCTTGAGGATGCTATAACCTATATTAAGCAAGCTTTTAGTGAGGCGCACCAATCGCAAGGGTTTGGCCCTTATGTGATCACTTTAAAAAATCAGCAGTTAGTGGGGGTTGTTGGTTTTTATAGCCGTGCAATGTTGCAGCACCCCGATATAGGGTTTGCGTTATTAACAGCGTTTGAAAAACAAGGGTATATTTACGAAGCTGCAAAAGCGTTAGTTGAAAATAAAAGTATATATGGCATTAATAAATTATGCGCCATTACCTCAATAGATAATAGCGCATCACAAAATGTGTTAATTAAGCTTGGCTTTAAGCCACAAGGGCAAGTAATAATAGATAAAGAAAGCCGCAGCGTTGTTTCTTTATTTTTATATCATTAAATAATTTTAGTAATGATTATTTAAACCGCGTTTGTTCAATTTGCTTGGCTACTGCTAGGTTGATTTCTTGCCAGGTTTTTTCAAGCGTTGCTACTAGCGCATCATAGCCGTCACCGTCGAGTTGCGTTACATTAGCAAAATTGTGCAAACTTAATAAGCGTCGGCCTGTTTCGGGATGGGTATAATATAAACGCCATAGCCCAGATATATCTGCGTTGCCTTGTAGGTCGCCATTAAAATGATGAATTTCATATTCTAATTCATAAAAAGTTTGTTGATCTAGCTCGGTGATCACCGGTAAACCTTTTATTACCATCCAGTTAGGTAGGGCATTAAAGAGTGTTTGTTGGGCACTTACGGTGAGCATCGAATCAGGTGACTCACCCCATAAGTGATAGTTTGCTGCATGAATTTGATTGTGATCTATTCTCATAGCAATGCCGCGATTATTTAAGGCACCTCTCAGTACAACTGTTTGTACTCTTAATTGCGCATCAGTTGCACTTACATCTCTAGAGGAGGCAACAATAGGTTGTTCAAACTGATAATACGCGATGGCAGTTTGAATTGATGAACTACAACCGCTAAGCAGTAAAACGAGTAAAATAACAAAAAAAGATGATTTAACCATTATTGCTTCCTTGGTTTTGGGTCTGCGGGTAATGCTTTATCAAATATAAACATATTAGGCTGCTCATTTAGGCCTTTAGTTAGCGGCTGTAGCTGCTCACTTAAACGTTTAAACTCTTGTAAGGTTTGCTGTAGCTGATTATTAAACTGCGAACCTGCTTGATAGCTGGCCATGGTTTTATCAAATTGGCGCATAGTGACTTCAAATTGTTCCATACTCTTAGTCATTTTTTTGAAATTTTGATTAAAGTCACCCGGTAAATTTTGTGTGTCTTTTTGGTTTAGCAAATCGCGCATGTCGTTGGCCAACCCTTGGTAGTCGCTAAAAGTGGCTTGCATTTGTGCTAAGCTATCTTCGATTTTTAACTCGTTTACCTTATTAAGTACATCAGAAACCTGATCGGCTAATACAGTAATACCGCTAGATATACTTGGAAAAACATCATATTGAGCCAGTTTTTCTAGTTTTGCATCAGGCGCATCGGTATAAATGTCAAAGTCGACATACACAGCACCGGTAAGTAAATTACCTGGTTTAAGCGAAGCGCGCATACCATTGCTTACCCAGCCATTTAAACTCGTTTGCCAATACTCTTTAGCTAAATCGTTATCGTGGTACAGGCGCCCATATTCTATTTTAATAAGCACAGGTACAGCCGTATTTTGGTTTTTAAAGTGAGCTGGTTTGCCGTTAATAATCACATTGGCAGGGGCTTCTACTACTGTACCAATTCGAGTTCCTCGGTATTCAACCGGAGCGCCAGCGCGCAGGCCGCGAATTGATTGCTCAAACTCAATAAGATAGTAGTCAAAGTCGTAAAAGCGCTCTTCTAGTGCTTCTTTATAGCTTTGACTAAGCGAAAAGCTATGCTCATTTTGGGCAATATCGCCAGGTGCTTGTTGATCGGGTAAGCCCACCGATATACCGCCTTTTAAAAGTTTACTAAGCGATCCGGTATTAATGTTTATGCCATCAGCAGAAAGGTCAATTTCTATACCTGAGTTAACCCAAAAAATAGAATTTAAGGTGATCAGGTTTTCGTAGGGTGCTTTAATAAAAATACCGTACTTCATGGCTTGGTTTTTCCAATCAAATGTCGCGGTTTCTATTTGCCCAATTTTATAGTTTTTGAAAAATATACCGGTACTTACTTCAAGTACCTCAGCGTTGTAGCTCAATAACTTAAAGCGTCCGCCTTTAACATCTTTACCGATTAAGGCCGGCTCGTCTTGTAGTTCAAACTTTTCTTTTTTCTTTTTACTTTCTCCAGGCGAAAACTCTAAATATACACCTGATAAAAGCGTACTCATGCCACTAATGCCGGTTTCATCTATACGCGGTTTTACCACCCAAATTTTGGCATCTTCGGTGAGTAAGTTATCGTAGTTTTTATCTATTTGAGCGCGGGCAATAACACTGTCTTGCGAGTCGGATAAACGCACATGATCTATTTGGCCAATTTTAACACTGCGTACTTTAATTTCGGTTTTTCCCGCAACTATCCCCTCCGCTTGTGGCATGGTTATATAAATAGTGGGGCCTAAATTAGTTTGGTATTGATAAAGCATCCAAACACCCACAAACAGGGCAATAACGGGAATAATCCAAATTGCAGAAATTTTTGATTTTTGTGTAATATTAGCGGTTTCGGTCATGCATTATTCTCTGCGTTATTATTTTTAGGTGAATCCCATAGCAAACGTGGGTCAAAGGCGTGAGCTGCCATCATTTGACATAGTACCATAACAGTAAAAAAGGCAACGCCTAAGCCGGGCGTTACCGACATTAAGTTACCCAATTGTACCAAAGCAACTAAAATGGCCACAACAAACACATCAATCATAGACCATTTCCCAATAAATTCAGTTAGTTGATAAATACGTGTATACCCTATGGTGTGATCATTTGCGGGTTTGGCAACCATAAAGCACAAAAAGCTCAATACTAAAGCCTTTGCAAGTGGGACTACAACACTGGCAATAAATATAATCATGGCAATAGGGTATGAGCCATTTTGCCACAGTGCAATAACACCAGCAATTAAGGTTGAAGGGCTTTCATCACCTAAACTGGTGGTATACATAATGGGTAAAACATTGGCTGGAATATAGCAAATAATAGAGGTAATTAACCAAGCCGTAGCTTTTTGTACACTGTTGGGGTTTCTAAGATAGGTTTTACTATGGCAACGATTACAAACACTTTGCGTGCATAGTTGATGGCACACATGGCAAGCTTTAATATCGTTATCAATGGCGCGATGAGTAAGGTTTATATTTTCAAGTTTTTCTACTGGGCCAATTTGTGCCCACAAGCGGGGGCGGTTTAAATGTGTTAACGCACTAATATATAAAATAACAAAGCCCACATAAGCCCAAAAGCTCACCCCAAAACTAATATCGGCGAGAGACATTATTTTAACCATACTAACAAGTACGCCAATGAGAAAAATCTCCGACATAATCCAAGGTTCAAGCGCTAGGGTAAATTTTAATAATCGTCGAGCAATACCTTGAGGTAGCGCTCTAAGCGCACCTAAGTGTAATGGTATTAGTATAATAAGTAAGCTCATAGGCAAGGCTATAATACTTAAATCAATAAACAGCCCTAATAAGTTACTATCATAATTAAATAAAATACGCGCGGCATCGGGCAAGGTTATAGTTTGCGTAATACCACTGCTGCTAAACGAAATAAAAGGATAAAACATGCTGCTGAGTAGCATTAGCAAGGCACTAAAGCTCAGCGCTACAACTCGGCTGTCGTGATCTGTATCTGAGTCAGAAACCTTATGCCCGCAATGGGGGCACGTTGCGACATTTTTAGCCTCAACCAGGGGGACCTCAATAATATAGTCGCAACAAGGACACGCTATTTGCAAAGTGTTCGCTTAGAATTAAACAAAGAGTTAAATTTTGCTATAATTATCGCCTAAATACAAATGTTATAACTGTTGTTGAGCGTAATTAATTATTAGTTAAGAGTGCATTGCAGTGGCACTCGCTACATTATATATAGCTAATACCACTGCTTATACATCAATCAAATAATGCCACTGTTTGGCGAGTAAGGGCAATCAGCTCACCCGATTGCGACCAAATACAGCCGTCTTCTAAGCCGTAACCACCTTTTGCATGATGGGTAATTGCTTCAAAGCCCAACCATTGACCAGGAGTTAAGTTAGGCTCTTGCACAAACTCTAAATACCACGACATACTACTAGCAGGCGCTGGTTGTTTAAACATTTGTAATAAGGTAGGAGGCCATGCATCGGTTAGCGCTATAACATGTGCTTCTGTAATGGCCGCTGGAGTTTCTTTAAAGCGCATCCACCCACCTAAATGGGAGGTTTCTGCACTGCTAAAAGGCATAGCACCTTGTTGTGGGCATAAATCAACATGTTGAAAAAACTCCGGCATTTGCCCTTGTATAAATGGCAATGTATGGCGCTCATTAACTTCCTGTAAGCCTAACGACTTTGCAACGGGTACATTAATAGCTGAGTTGCGGTTACTAGCAAAGCAGGCTTGTACAATTACACACACTTGTTCATTTTGAATTGCTTTGGCCAGTACTTGAGTACTACTTTTGCCTTCACGCAGTATTTCTACAGATAAAGAAAATGGCGTATCGGCAAGCAGCGGGCCAACAAAGTTAGTACTTAAAGATAATAACCGGCGCACACTATTTACTTGAGCTCTCATTGCTTGATATAAAAGTGCTGCAGATAACCCACCAAAAGCGGTGCGCCCTTGGCACCAATTAGCTTCAAACTGCATGGTGTTTGCCACATTATTAGTGTCGTCTTGATTATTAATATTAGCGGCTTGTTGCAGTAAATGATCGAAATTCATTAGTTAGCGTGTCCTTAAAAGTACGAATTACTAAATATATAACACAGCCGAACTTGTCAGACCAGCAATTAAAGTTCAATACAAACGGCGTAAAAACCAGCGTTGCTAGCAAATATTGCACTTTATTTAGCTTATTTTGTAAAAAAATCAAAAAAAATGATATTTTTTTCATTTTTACAGTTGAATTAAGTTTGCAGCATCCCTATTAACTAGTCATCGAACGTATTAACGAATATTGAAGTTGGAGAAATTTCATGGGTAGAATTATTGGAATAGACTTAGGTACTACAAACTCTTGTGTTGCAGTACTTGATGGTGGCAAAGCACGTGTTATTGAAAACGCGGAAGGCGATCGCACAACCCCGTCTGTTATTGCTTATACGCAAGACGGTGAAACTTTAGTTGGTCAGCCAGCTAAACGTCAAGCGGTTACTAACCCAACAAACACAGTATTTGCTATTAAGCGTTTAATTGGTCGTCGTTTTGAAGACGAAGAAGTACAACGCGATATCGGCATCATGCCATTTAAAATAGTTAAAGCCGATAACGGTGATGCATGGGTTGAAGCGGGCGGCGAAAAACGCGCTGCACCACAAATCTCTGCTGAAATCCTGAAAAAAATGAAAAAAACGGCTGAAGACTTCTTAGGTGAAGCAGTAACTGAAGCGGTTATCACAGTACCGGCATACTTTAACGATTCACAGCGTCAAGCTACAAAAGATGCGGGTCGTATTGCTGGCCTTGAAGTTAAACGTATCATCAACGAGCCAACTGCTGCAGCACTTGCTTACGGCATGGACAAAAACCGTGGTGAAAACATTGTTGCAGTATACGACTTAGGTGGCGGTACTTTCGATTTATCAATTATTGAAATTGATGAAGTTGAAGGCGAGCACACGTTTGAAGTACTTGCTACAAATGGTGACACGCACTTAGGTGGTGAAGATTTCGATAACCGCGTAATCAACTACCTAGTAGCTGAATTTAAGAAAGACCAAGGTCTAGACTTAAAAACTGACCCACTTGCAATGCAACGTGTTAAAGAAGCTGCTGAAAAAGCGAAGATTGAACTATCTTCTGCACAATCTACAGAAGTAAACCTTCCGTATGTAACTGCAGATGCAACAGGTCCTAAGCACATGAACGTGAAACTAACACGTGCTAAGCTTGAGTCACTTGTTGAAGACTTAGTAACTAAGTCAATTGAACCATTAAAACGTGCACTTGCTGATGCTGATTTATCAGTAAGCGACATCAACGACATTATTCTTGTTGGTGGCCAAACACGTATGCCTTTAGTACAAAAAACAGTTGCTGAGTTCTTTGGTAAAGAGCCACGTAAAGATGTTAACCCTGATGAAGCTGTTGCAGTAGGCGCGGCAATTCAAGGTGGTGTACTAGCTGGTGACGTTAAAGACGTACTATTACTAGACGTTTCTCCATTATCTCTAGGTATTGAGACAATGGGCTCGGTAATGACAGCACTTATTGAGAAGAACACCACGATTCCTACTAAGAAATCGCAAACTTTCTCAACAGCTGAAGATAATCAGTCTGCAGTAACAATTCATGTACTGCAAGGTGAGCGTAAGCGTTCAAGCGACAACAAATCTCTAGGTCAATTTAACCTAGAAGGTATTCGTCCAGCACAACGTGGTACACCACAAATCGAAGTAACATTCGATGTGGATGCCGATGGTATCTTACATGTATCTGCTAAAGATAAAGATACAGGTAAAGAGCAAAAAATTACGATTCAAGCATCTTCAGGCTTAAGTGATGAAGAAGTTGAACAAATGATTCGTGATGCTGAAGCGCATGCTGAAGATGACAAAAAATTCGAAGAGCTAGTAGCGACTCGTAACCAAGCAGATGCAATGGTTCACGGTACACGCAAGCAAATTGAAGAAGCTGGCGATGCACTTCCAAGTGAAGACAAAGAAGCGATTGAAGCGGCTGTAGTTGACCTTGAAACTGCTATTAAGAGTGACAAGAAAGACGAAATTGAAGCTAAAACTCAAGCGCTTGCTGAAAAGTCTCAAAAGCTTATGGAAATTGCACAAGCTAAAGCTCAACAAGGTTCAGCTGACGCAGGCGAGCAACAACAATCTGCTAAGCAAGATGACGACGTAGTTGATGCAGAGTTTGAAGAAGTTAAAGACGACAAGTAATTGTTGCTTACGCTTCTAGCTAACACAAAGCACTGTAACTTAGTTAAGTGTTTAAGTTAGAATGAACGATTGAGGCGCGCAGGCAATAGCTTGACGCGCCTTTTGCATGAGAATTAGGTGGTAAATCGATACGATTTATCGGTTTATCAAGCAGCCTAGCTGCAAATAGAAAAGAGTAGTGTGGTAGATATGTCAAAACGCGATTATTACGAAGTCCTCGGCGTAAGCAAAGATGCGAGTGAGCGAGACATTAAAAAAGCGTATAAACGCTTAGCGATGAAATATCATCCAGATCGTACTTCAGGCGACAAAGAGCTTGAAACAAAGTTTAAAGAAGTAAAAGAAGCTTACGAGATATTAACTGACGCGCAAAAACGTCAAACTTACGACCAATACGGCCATGCAGCTTTTGAGCAAGGTGGCGGCGGTGGTGGTCATGGTGGTTTTGGCGGCGGTCATGGCGACTTTGGCGATGTTTTTGGTGATGTTTTTGGCGATATTTTTGGTGGCGGCGGTGGCCGACGTCAATCTCGTCAGCAACGTGGATCTGATTTGCGTTACAACATGGACTTAAGCTTAGAAGAAGCGGTTCGTGGTAAAGAAGTCGAAATTAAAATACCAACTTGGGTAGGTTGTGATCCATGTGATGGCAGCGGTGCAAAAGCCGGATCCAAGCCTAAAACATGTACTACGTGTCATGGTGCTGGGCAAGTACAAATGCGCCAAGGCTTTTTTGCTGTTCAGCAAACGTGTCCTACGTGTCAGGGGCAAGGTCAGATTATATCTAACCCTTGTGACAGCTGTCATGGACAAGGCCGCGTAGAAAAAACGAAAACCTTATCGGTTAAAATTCCTGCGGGTGTAGATACCGGCGATCGTATTCGCTTAACGGGTGAAGGCGAAGCGGGAATGCATGGTGCGCCTTCTGGCGACTTGTACGTGCAAGTATCTGTTCGTGAACACCGTATTTTTGTACGTGACGCAAATAACTTACATTGTGAAGTTCCTATTAGCTTCACTACAGCGGGTCTTGGTGGCGAAATTGAAGTGCCAACACTTGATGGTCGCGCTAAGCTTAAAATTCCTTCTGAAACACAAACGGGCAAAATGTTCCGTATGCGTGGCAAAGGCGTTAAATCTGTTCGCAGTGGTGCAATTGGCGACTTAATTTGTAAAGTGGTTATTGAAACACCAATAAACCTGAACGAACGTCAGCGTGAATTATTAGAAGAATTAGAAGAAAGCATGGGCAAAGATAGCTCAAAAAACCGTCCTAAAGAGCAAGGCTTTTTTGACGGTGTTAAAAAGTTTTTTGATGATTTAACTAAATAATTAATGTGTTTTATAATATTAAACGGCGCTCTTTAGAACGTCGTTTTTTTTGCTTAAAATAATAGCGTAGCAACATATGACACCAGCAATAGAGTTACTGAAAAAACAAAAAATTGGTTTTGAATTATTAAGCTATGAGCACGATCCAAACACCACTAACTTTGGCCTTGAAGCAGCCCAAAAGCTAAACCTTAATAGGGATCAGGTTTTTAAAACCATAGTGCTGGAAAACCAAGATGGACAGCTCATAGTCGCCATTACACCTGTTTCTCAGCAAGTTAACTTAAAGCTGCTTGCCTCATTGTGTGGCGCTAAAAAGGTAGCTATGGCTGCGGCAAAAAAAGTGCAAGCAAGCACAGGTTATGTATTAGGAGGCGTGAGCCCACTGGGACAAAAAAAATGTCTTGCCACTTTTTTGCACAGCAGTGCTGCACAATTTGCATGTATTTATGTAAGTGCAGGTAAACGAGGCTTAGACATTGCAATTAACCCCCATGAGTTAGCCAAATTAACAGCAGCAGTGTTGGGGGAATTTTAATCAGCATTGATTTTATAACACTTAGTTAATTAAATTACTGCAAAAATGGAGGACAAATGGCAAAGCCAAATAAAAAAGGGCCAACCAAAACGGTCGATATATTTTGCTCAAGCTGCAGGGCACCTCTATTTAAGTATCGTAAAGGGGGAAAAGGTGCGTTAGTTAAATGTTTTATTGAGCGCATTAGCCAAGACTATACTAAGCAGCCTTGTATTTGCCCAAAATGCGAACGCCCATTTGCGCGGCCTGCAATTATTAAAGGCACAGCTGCATATAAAATGATTGGTGGAAAAGTTACTTTTAAATAAGGCATCTGTAGTGGTCAATAAAATTTGGCCACAGTTTTAGAATCTTTGTATCTGATCTCAGACTCATTTGGCGCTAAACCAGCATTATAATGATGCGGCCTAACGTTGTTATAATATCCGTTGATATAATCACTTACACTATATTTAGCTTCTTTAAAGTTTTCATATCCAACCTTTGGCATCCATTCCGTTTTAAAGCTTCTAAAAAACCGCTCCATTGGCGCATTATCCCAACAATTTCCGCGTCGACTCATGCTTTGTGTAATTTTATAGCGCCACAAACGTTGGCGGTACTTCAAACTCGTATAATGGCTACCTTGGTCTGAGTGAAACATCAATCCACTTGGCCTGCCTCTGCTTTCATAAGCCAACTCAAGCGCTTTTAGCGTTAAGTTAGTATCTGGCGACAACGACATTGCCCAGCCAACGACTTTGCGCGCAAATAAATCAATAACGACTGCTAAATAAGCCCAGCGATTACCTGTCCAAATATACGTCACATCACCGCACCACACAGTATTCGGTTCAACAACATCAAACTGCCTATCTAGCAAATTTGGGATTTCAAAATGCTCATTACCACCACGTTTATATTGATGTTGTGGTACTTGGCAGCTCTCTAGTTTTAGTTTAACCATCAGCTTAGCGGCACGATAACGGCTTAATTCAAAATCGTTATTTGTTGCTATTGCTGCTATTGTTCGCGCCCCTGCTGAACCACCGCTCATCGTATGTATTGCTTTAACTTCAGCTTCTAACCTTACTTGCTCAGGTGTTGGCGTTGTATCCCGTATAGCCCAATATCTATAGCTGCTACGATGCACATTGAATACGCTACACAGCAGACTAATTGGATAACGCTCTCGTTGATTTAACTTCTCGATTAACGAGAATTGTTCAGGGAGTCGGACATCAAGAGAGCGGTAGCCTTTTTTAATATATCCTTTTCTAATTCAATGCTTTGTATTTGCTTTTTAAGTTCACGGATTTCAATTTGTTCGGGCGTCATTGGTGAAGCAGCTGGTGACTGACCATTACGTTCTTGTTTTAATTGAGTAACCCAGTTACTTACGGTTGATTTACCAACCCCCATAGCTTTGGCTGCTTCTTCTTGTGTATAGCCTTGGTCAACTACAAGCTGAGCTGTTTCTAATTTGATTGCCGCAGAATATGTTGCACGTTTTAATTTCGTCATTTTTTCACCCAAATTTGTATGCTTATTAGCATAACACTTCTTTCTTAATGGGTGGCCAAAATCACTGTACCACTACAATCTGTTTATTTCAATATTCCGATTAGGGCGGACATAAGCCCTTGATTGAATTTGCTACATTGATAAACTTAACCGGTTTTGCTGTTTCAATGATTGAAAAATACCCTCCCCACGGATCGGGCCAGTCAATTGGGTTTTTAAAATGGAAAAGGATAGACGTGTGATTGCACTTTTATTTGATATTGTAGGTATGACGGGTACTGCTTTAGTAGTGGGTTCATTTTTTTTGTTACAACTAAATAAAGTATCACCAGCGAGTTTGCTTTATAACATGATGAACTTAACCGGCGCTATATTGCTGCTTATTAGTCTTTGTTATAACTTTAATTTAGCCAGTTTTGTAATTGAAATATTTTGGATTGCAGCCTCTTTAATTGGTTTATATAAATATGTTAAAAATAAACCAAAGCTAGGCAAAGCTTAATTATACTTTTATACCGTGAAATTGCCTTATTTCACGGTTTTTATGTTTTTAATACAATTGTTAACAAAAAGTTTATATCTCTCTTTGCATTATGCAGATAAACTATACCCCATTATTAATAGCTAACATTACCCGTTTTATAGGCGTTTATGTTCTTCATTCCTAAAAAAATTATTTTCGCATTTTTATTGCTACTCTTGTTGTTAACAGTCACTTTTTGGTTTGGTCGAATACATGACTTAGAGCAAGCAAAAAAACAAGCCGACCAACAAGTAAGCCAATTAAATAACTACATTGATAATGAGCTTGCTCGATTTGCTGCGATCCCGCAATTACTCACCAATAACAACTTACTCATTCGCTTTACTAATAATGAAGAAGAGCATTATAGCGCTATTAACAACTACTTAGCGGATATACAAAAAGCCAGTGGCGCATCTGATATTTATATACTTAATACTCAGGGCGAGGTTGTTGCGAGCAGCAATTGGCAGGCCGATTATACATTTTTAGGGAGTAACTTTTCATTTCGACCGTATTTTAAACAAGCATTTGCGGGTGAAAAGGTAGCTTATTTTGCGCTTGGTCAGCGTTCAAAAGAGCGTGGATTATATTTTTCGCAGGCTATTTATCATGAAGGTAAAGCAATTGGGGTTGTGGCGCTAAAAGTAAATGTTGCTAAGTTTGAAGACGACAGATCGCTGCTTAATACGGCAGCAGGTAGTCATTTTTATTTACAATTAGCAGATAATGTTATTGCTATGTCGGATGAGCCTAATTGGCGTTTAAACAGCTTTCAAGAGCTGGATATTGCAGCCAGGCGGGAAATAAATCAACGTCGTGCTTATTTAGACTACCAGCCGGGTCTTATTCCTTTACAACAATTTAATAGCCAAAACATTGCACAATTTAAAATTGCTAAGCGTTTATATGTAGTGGCCTCTAAGCCATTAAAACACTTTAATGCCCAAATGAACGTATTAGTAGATGTTTCTAACATAGCAGCCATGCAGTTACCTCGGTTGTTATGGTTGATGATTTTTTATTGTGTGTTTATTTTTATCGTTTATAGCTTACTTGCACGTTTTGCTGGTTATAAAAAACTACTTTATTCTAGGCACAGTTTAGAGCAAAAAGTGATTGAGCGTACCCAAGCACTTGAAAAAGCTCAAACCGCTTTAGTACAGTCTGCAAAACTTGCCACCATAGGGCAATTAAGCGCAGGCATAAACCATGAAATTAACCAGCCTTTGTGTGCCATGAACGCTTATTTAGCCAGTGCAAAAATATTGCTAAATAAAGGTAAGTTAACAGCATTAAACGAGAACTTAGTCATTATTGAGGGCTTAGTAGAGCGGGTGCATAAAATTGTTGCGCAATTAAAACACTTTAGTAAACCTTCAAAAATGCAACTAAGGCCGCACCCTTTGTCGGCATTATTAAATAACGCTTTAATGATCACTCATTCACAACTAAAACAAGATGATATTAGCGTTATTCCTCCGCAGTTTGAGCAAAATATTACCGTTTTGGTCGATTCGCTTAAGTTTGAACAAGTATTAGTTAACGTTATTACTAATGCATCGCAGGCAATGAGTAACTGCGCAACGCGGCAATTAAGTTTTGAAGTTGAATGCTTTGATGGACGCGTAAAACTATCGATATTAGATACAGGATCTGGCATAGAACACCATACTTTAGGCTCTATTTTTGAACCATTTTATAGTACCAAGTCGAGTACTGGTTTAGGCCTTGGTTTATCAATATCTAAGCAAATTATCGACTCGTTTGATGGTCGTTTAAGTGCGCATAATCGCCCAGAAGGGGGGGCGCAGTTTATTATTTGTCTTTGGAGTACCGCGGAGTCACAACATGATTGAGCCACTGCTTTGTAAACAGGTAATGGTTATTGATGATGAGGCGATGATCCGCGATTCGTTAAATCAATTACTCACTTTGGAAGGCTACCAAGTTCAATGTTTTAGTGATGGGGCAACGGCGCTTAGTCGCTTAAGCCGAGGCTATAGCGGCGTGGTCCTTAGCGACATTAATATGCCAGCAATGGACGGGCTTACGTTACTTGAGCAAATAAAAGCGTTTGATAGTGAGTTACCGGTTATATTTTTAACTGGGTATGCCGATGTGTCGGTGGCGGTAAAAGCGATGCAGTTAGGCGCTTATGATTTATTTGAAAAACCCCTTAACGAGCATTTAATAGATTGTATTGCTAGAGCGTGCGATAAACGCAGCCTGGTAATGGAAAACCGCGCTCTTAAACGCGCGGTAGAAAAAACCTCAGCGCCGGGTGTGCGTATTTTAGGTGATACGCCTAAAATGCAGCACATGATGAAGCTGCTTAATACCGTGATAGATACTCCTGCAGATATATTAATTGAAGGTGAAACTGGGACTGGCAAAGAGCTGGTTGCACGTTACTTACACGACCACAGTAACCGTTCAAGCTGTCAATTTGTGGCGATTAACTGTGGTGCTGTGCCAGAGCAGCTCATAGAAAGTGAACTGTTTGGTGCTGTAAGCGGTGCATACACTGGGGCCACAAAAAATAGAAAGGGTAAATTTGAATTTGCCCAAGGTGGCACTGTTTTTTTAGATGAAATAGAAAGCACCCCGTTGTCGTTACAAGTAAAGTTACTGCGTGTACTAGAGGAGCGAAAGGTAACGCCGGTTGGCGCTAATCATACCGTTAACTTAGATATTCGCATTGTTGCTGCTACTAAAGTTGATTTGCTGGCATTGGTGAATGAAGGTGGGTTTAGAGCCGATTTATATTATCGCCTTAGTTTGGTCAAAGTAAGCATTCCAGCGCTGCGCGATCGAAAAGCTGATATTCCTTTATTATTTAAGCATTTTAGCTCAATTGCGGCAACGCGGTTTTATAAACCACTTGGGGCATTAAATGTAGAGTTAGAACAACGTTTATTAGCCTATGACTGGCCAGGTAACGTGCGTGAACTAAGAAACCAAGCAGAACGAGCAGTATTGTTAGGGCCTGAATTAGCATTTGCGCAAAGTGATTCAGCTGATCAACAAGTGTTATCACAAGATTTAAGTTTGGCCGAAAAGGTCAGTTATTATGAGCAATCTTTAATAGAAGAAGCGTTAGAGCGTAACCATGGCAGTATAAAAAACACCATGGGCACGCTGCAAATTGCGCGTAAAACCTTGTACGACAAAATGAGTAAATATGGTCTAAATCGGGATATGTTTACTGATTAGGGCATGTAGTAGTGTGCGATAAAGGTGATGTTTTTAAATAAAAGTGTGCGGATATCCGCACACTTTTTTGCTTTAAAAACAGTGTTAATCATTTAACTTGCTGAAATTTATGTTTATTTAGTAGTTGGCCACCATTTTGCTTAATGGGTGTACAACAATAAGTAGATTCTAATTTTTAGGACACATGATGATAAACAACACACACGTTAAACGCTCTGCGCTTACTTTATTGTGTAGCATAACTGCCTTACCTAATATGGTATTAGCTGCTGAATATTCTGTGTATGGTAAAGCAGAAGTACAAATAGCTAAAACCGATACAGGCGTTATGCGCTACGCCGATGAAGGCACACAAATAGACGCGCCATTTTCACGCATAGGGATCAAAGGACAACACACACTTAACGAGTACGTTAGCGCAGTATTTAAATACGAAGTACAAGTAAAGGGCTTTGAACATGACGATACTAACGAGCCGTTTGCAGCGCGTAATACCTATTTAGGTTTAAAAGGAGCGTTTGGTGAAATAGTTGTCGGTAGAAACGATACCCGCTTTAAATACTCAGAAGGTAAGCTGGATAATTTTAACGAAACACAAGCCGATATAGCACAAGTTATTGCTGGGCAAGACCGCCTTGGCGATACCATCACTTACACTTCAAGCTATTGGCATAATGCTCAGTTTTCATTTACTTATGCCCCCAAAGACGATAATAAAGATAACCAAGCGGGTTTTGCCGCTACACTTATTTACGGTGATCGTAATTTAAACAATACGCCATATTATATTTCTTTAAGCCATGTTGACTCACTTAATAATATTAAAGCGAGTCGGATTGCAGGTGTTTATAAGTTTGAGCAGTTACAGCTAGGTGCTTTGTATCAACACTCAGAGTCAATAGATGGCACTAAATCAGGCAATGGCTATGTACTAAGTGCAAGCTATACCTTAGATAAATGGGTTCCTAAATTACAGTTTGCAAAAGATGACTCAGCACTGCGTCAAGAGTCAGAAGCCACTCAGTGGAGTACAGGTTTAGACTATGTATTTGATAAACAAACCACGGCTTATCTTTTATATACAGACTTAGACTTAGAAGAAAACGCCGATAGCAGCTTAGCGCTTGGTCTTAGGTACAAATTTTAAGGTTTGGATAAATGACACAACAAATTTTGCAAAATAACGCGCCTAAAAACCAATTTAAGCAATGGTTATTACTGCTACTTGGGCCAAGCATAATGCTATTGACCTGTTTACTCGATCCCCCTACGGGCATGTCCAGTGCAGCGTTTAAAACTGCTGGGTTAGCATTTTGGATGGCGTCGTGGTGGGTAAGCGAAGTAGTGCCTATTCCGGCGACTGCTTTATTGCCACTTGTTATATCGCCACTGGCTGGTATAGCAGGTATGAAAAGTGTAGCCGCGCCTTATGCTCATCCATTAATATTTTTATTTTTAGGTGGGTTTTTAATTTCTATCGCAATGGAGCGCTGGGGGTTACATAAACGCATAGCACTGAGCACTATGCTGTATGCAGGCACTAAGCCTAGCTTGCAGATTTTAGCTATGATGCTAGTTACGGCCTTTTTATCTATGTGGATGTCAAACACAGCTACCGCAGTGATGATGTTACCAATAGCCTTGTCTATTACACATTTAGTAAAGCAGTCAGATCCTAGCAATGAAGGGTTTGGTAAAGCTTTACTACTTTCTATTGCTTATGGTGCCAGTATTGGTGGTATTGCAACATTAATCGGTACTCCGCCGAATGCATTAATGGCGGCTTATTTGTCCGACAGCTACCAAATAGAAATTGGCTTTGCACAATGGATGCTAGTGGGTGTGCCACTGGCGGTAAGTATGCTGTTTATTAGTTGGATTTGGCTTACAAAGTTTGCTTATAAAGTAGACGCAGGTATTAAAAATAATCAAAAAATAGACACCAAAGCTGTATTTACTGAACAATTAAAAGCACTTGGTGAAATGCAACGCGCCGAAAAAGGCGTGTTATTTGTATTTGTGCTTGCTGGTGCGTGTTGGATATTTAGACCTTTGCTAGGCGAGTTTAGTGGTTTGAGTATTTCAGACACCACTATTGCGATTGCCGCGGCGCTATTATTATTTGTATTACCTGCAAATAAAGGCACTAACGAGCGTATTTTAGATTGGGAAAGTGCTGCTAGAGTACCTTGGGGCGTATTATTATTGTTTGGTGGTGGCTTAACACTTGCCTCGCAAATAAAGTCATCGGGCTTGGCGCAATATATTGCACAAATGATTCAAGGTGCGAGTGCTATTCCTCTCGTTATGAGTATTTTAGTGGTCGTTGCATTAATTACATTTTTAACCGAAATCACCAGTAACACCGCCACCGCGGCTGGTTTTTTACCCTTACTTGGCCCCGTTGCAGAATCGATTGCAGGCTCACCACTTGTGTGGGTTATTCCGGCGGCGATTGCCTGTAGTTGTGCATTTATGATGCCAGTAGCCACCCCGCCAAACGCAATTGTGTTTGGCTCAGGGCAAATACAAATGCGCGACATGATACGCGCAGGCTTTGTGCTTAATATTGTGGCAATTGTTTTAATTACTTTAGTAACAATGACAATTGCAGCGCAAGTATTTGGCTTTTAAATTACGCAGCTATTGGCTGCTAAACAACAGCCAATAGCTGCAACAGTTACCACTTAGTTCCAACCAAAACCAGAGTAGTTTTGTATATAGTTCAATACTATGCAAAATTACTCTTTATTGCTCGTATTACAGAACAAGGTTATAGTCTCAAATAACTTTAAAATTTGAGTAATCTATTTTGACTATCGACGCACCGCAAACACCTTCGTTAACTGCACAATTTGATGAGTTACAACAGTACTTTATAAAAACTCCTTACTTGTCGATTAATAAACGCATCACAGTGTTAAAGCAATTGCGCAGTCGTGTTGTAGAGTTTGAGCAAGAGCTGATAGACGCAGTATCAAAAGACTTTGGTTATCGCACCGCATTTGACACCTTGCTAGGCGATATATTACCCACCATGCAAGCCTTAGCGCACACCATAAAAAAACTACCAAAGTGGTCTAAACCAAGCAAGCGATCAGTAGGTTTAAGCTTATGGCCTTCAAAGGTGAGCGTAACATACCAGCCTAAAGGCGTGGTTGGCATTATAGCGCCTTGGAATTACCCAATACAGCTTGCCATTGTGCCTGTTATTACCGCATTGGCAGCGGGTAATCGTACAATGTTGAAGCTCAGTGAGTTTACCCCCCACACCAATCAAGTGCTTGAAAAGCTATTTAGTGGTGAACTAGAGCAGCATTGTAAAATAATACAAGGGGGGAGTGACGTTGCTAGTGAGTTTTCATCGCTGCCATTTGCACACCTGTTTTTTACAGGCTCAATTGCGGTAGGTAAGTTAGTAATGGGCGCTGCAAGTGCTAATTTAACGCCAGTTACCTTAGAGCTTGGCGGTAAATCGCCTGTTATTATTACTGAAAAAGCAGATATTAAAAAAGCGGCGCAAGCAATACTCTTTGGTAAAATGGCCAATGCTGGTCAAATTTGTGTTGCCCCCGATTATGTATTTGTACCCAAAGAGCTTGAGCATCAGTTGGTGCAACACTTGTGTGAATTATATAAGAAACACTACAAACAAGGGGTAGAAGGTAAAAATTTAACCTCTATTGTAAGCGATGCTCACTATGCACGCTTATCTGGCTATTTAGAACAAGCACAGCAGCTAGGCGCAACCATAATTAAACCTCTTGAAGATAACCAGCAAGACCCAGATAAACATCGAATGGGGCTAAATATTGTCACCCAAGTAACCGATGAAATGCAATTAATGAAAGATGAGCTATTTGGCCCAATATTACCTGTAATGAGTTACACCAACTTAGAGCACGCAATAAGTTATATAAAGCAGCATCATCACCCATTAGCCTTGTATATTTTAGGGCAAAATAAACAAATTCAAGAATATATTATAAAGCAAACACTAAGTGGTACTGTTGCGGTTAACGACACCTTAGTGCAAGTAACTGCCGATGATGCGCCGTTTGGTGGAGTGGGGCATTCTGGAATGGGGCATTATCATGCTAATGAAGGGTTTTTAACCTTTAGCCATGCTAAAAACACGCTGGTTTCTGGATCATTCAATCCACGTATCGGCATGCTACTTAAACAAAGCAAAGTACTAATTAAGTTATTAAAGTGGCTTTATATTAAAAAGTAGTGAATATAACAAAAAGGCTAAACTCATCTTACTGCAT
Organism: Pseudoalteromonas sp. 120-MNA-CIBAN-0494; assembly: GCF_040308885.1. Classification (NCBI taxonomy): domain Bacteria; kingdom Pseudomonadati; phylum Pseudomonadota; class Gammaproteobacteria; order Alteromonadales; family Pseudoalteromonadaceae; genus Pseudoalteromonas; species Pseudoalteromonas sp. 120-MNA-CIBAN-0494. Next base: position 51,052 of record NZ_JBEOOE010000009.1, on the reverse strand, counting down.
TAGTTAGTATTAGCGAGCTTAGCCTTGTTATTTAAACGCTGTTTTAGAGCAATTAATTAAAACAGCGTTTAAAGCAGTTTATTAAAACAACCGCCCTTCACCAGCGTAAGTGCCGGCTAAAATTCTGGCATAAATAGCGTCGGCTTTTTCTTTTGCTTCTTCAACTTCTTTAGGCAGCATTTTTTGCTCGTCGAGCTTGCGACTATGGCTTGCTTGCATATTGCCGTTATACTCGGCAATGGTGTTCCAAATATATGACTTTTCTAAATTCTTAGGCATGCCTAAGCCTTCAAAGTACATTAAAGCTAAATTAAATTGCGCCAAAGTATAATTATTGGCTGCAGCTTTTTCATACCACGTTTTAGCAAGTTCATAATCTACGCTTACGCCATCACCATTGGCATACATAACGCCTAGGTTAAATTGTGCAGCGGGTAGGTTTTTGTTTGCCGCTTGTTCAAATAACTTTATTGCCATTTGTTTGTCGAGTTTTACCCCGTTGCCTTCATCGTATAAAACAGCGAGAGCAAACATAGAATCAGGGTGGTTTTTTGCTACCCCTTGTTGGTAAAGTTGAGCAGCTTTACGGTAGTCACGCGTTACACCATAACCACCTTCATATAATTTACCCAGCTCATAAATACCAGGGGCAAAGCCTTTATCTGCTAGGTAATTAAACTCTTTTAGTGCTTGTGCAAACTCGCCTTCATTAGCGGCTTTGATCCCTTCCTCCAACCCGGCATGAGCGAAAGGGCTGCTAAGTAAAATGCCAGCTAGGAGTAAGGTTTTTAAATTAAACTGTGACATAAGAATGTCTCCAATAAGTGATAGTTGCAATGTGTATTATTTAAACATTATTCTATTTAAAATTTTTGTGCTAAATGAGGTAATGCAACGTTTAAAGATTAAGTGCAAAGTTTATTGCTTGTTATGTTTTACGCTGGCCTTAGTATTAAGCACCGCATTAGCAAATGCAAAGTACGCTTATTATAGCCTAAAGCCGAGCAGAGTTGTTTTAGCAGTGTAAGATACAGATATTACAAAAAATTTAAAGCAGTAAAAAAGCCCTTTCGGGCTTTTGGGTCATATCAACCGTCACTAATATGAAAAATGAAGATGTAGGCTAAGCTTTGTTTATTACAACCCGAGCAACATAAGTATTACGGGCTTATAAAAATAACAGCATCCGTGCTGAAAGTTCATCCTTGGGCACTGAGGTCGGCACATTTAACTTATGCGAGTGATTATCAGTTAGATTTAAATTAAAGTCAAATGCAAATAAAAACTATTATCAACTTTGTGTGTGCGCAGGAGAGTTATGTTAATTAAAATAAATACAAAAAAAATAATACATTTAATGATAGCCGTCAGCTTTGTACTTTTAGCTAGCTGCTCTACTTCTTTTGCTTATAACAATTTACCTTGGCTATCATCATTTTGGGTAGATGACTACATAGACCTAAACAGTAGCCAAGCAAAACAACTTAAAATTATAATTAAACAAACCCGTAATTGGCATCGTCAGGTAGAGCTGCCTAAGTACAAGCAAGATCTTATCAAGTTACAAAAAACATTTAATAGTGAGTTTAATATCAGCGATTTAACACAGCAGGTTACTGTAGCTAAATTGCATTGGAGCAATTTATTAATACAGGTTAAAGCGCCTTTAATCGAATTGGCTAAAACACTTAGTACTAAGCAACAACAAGAGCTTGTAACTAACATACAAGCTAACTTAGCTGACGAGTTAAAACAGTATCAAGAGCAAACGGCGCAACAACTAAGCGAGGAGCGCCTAAAAGAGCAGCTTAATTATTATAAAGATTGGTTAGGGAAATTAACTAAGCAGCAAACCCAGCTTATAACATTGGCTAACGAGCAGCATATTAATACCTTTGTGCTTTGGCAGCGCTATAAGCAAAATAGGTTAAACGCACTGCAACACGCTTTTAATTATGAATTACGTAATGTTGAGCAGTTTGATCAGCAAATGGGCATTATAATTACCGAGCGTGAATATTTTATTAGTGAAGAATTAGCGGCCAAAAACCAAGCTAATTTAATGGCTCATGTAAATTTACTTGTTAGTTTAAATAGTACTTTATCGGATAAACAACGCCGCCACGTAAATAAGCACTTTGCTGAGTTGATAGAGACTGTGGATGATCTTATTGCTGATTAGGTTTTTTGCGCAGTACAGTAACGAATTTTTATATAATTATTTACCAGCAGGGCTGCTATTGTAGGTAAACTATTTTGTTATATTTATGTTTCACGCTAAACTAATTTTTTATTTTTTATCAAGTTTCATAAATGGATATAGCAGCACTTAATAGTACAGAGTTTTTAAGGAAAAATGTTCTCAAATGGGTCAGCTTATGCTTTGGTTGCTTGGCGTTGGTATTTTCAGGTTTTAATCTTGCTGTGAATAATTTAAGTGTGCTTGGTTATTTTGAAGCTGTTTTTGCGCTGTATTGTTTTTGCATTTATTTTCGTTTGGGTAAACACCCGGTGCAAGTTTGGCAGTCTGTTGTTATGTGTGCCTTTATTTCTTTTATTGTGGTTTTTGGGGCTTATATAGCCACGCTTAATAATGCGGTGTTTGTTTGGGCGTTGGTGCTGCCTACTATGTATTATTTATTGCTAGGAAAAAACTATGGATTTATTTTTTCTATGGTTTTGCTTAGCTTACAAAGTATTGTATTAATGAATAAATCCTCGTTAGCTCCTTTTACTTCTCTGAATTTATATTTAAATATATTATTTGCTTATATTGTTATTTGGGCTATTTCACATACATTTGAAAGCAACCGCGCACAGTTTTCAAAAAGACTTAAAAACCTTGCCATGCTTGACCCTCTGACCGGATCGGGTAATCGTTTGGCAATGAATCATTATTTTTCGGTTGAGTTACATGAGCGTACCCAGCTTTACTTATTTTTAGTTGATTTAGATTTTTTTAAGCAAATAAATGATAAATACGGCCACGATGTGGGCGATAAAGTACTGATAGAAGTAGCCACGCTATTAAAGGTCACTTTTGCTAAAGGTTATGTTTTTAGGATCGGGGGCGAGGAGTTTGCACTTATAAGCTCGTTTAATAGTGAGCATGCAGCGCTTGCTGTTGCTGAAAAAGTAAGAGCAGCACTGGAAAATAAATACATAAACGTTGATAACTATAAAATAAACCTAACAGCAAGTATTGGCGTTGCACGTTATAAACCCCAACAATCACTCAATGAATTGCTTAAAGCAGCCGATAAACAGCTTTATAAAGCCAAAGATTTAGGGCGCAATAGCGTTTATTATCCAGCGGTTAAAAGTGACAAAACAGCGCTTATATAACGATTAATACATGTGATCAAAATTTGGGATACTGTTTTCCCAAATCGGTTTATCTTTGCCTAAATACTCGCGCACAGCATCAAAAAATAGTCGCGTTCTGACCGGTAAGTCGCGGTGCGGATATAGCGCATACATAGCACTGTGGTCCATTATTTTTATATTGGTAAGTAATGGCACTAACTCGCCATCAATAACTTCGTTATCGAGTAAAAATGCAGGCGCCAAAAAGTAACTGGTGCCAGAGAGTGTTTTCATTAGCAATACTTCAGCGTCGTTAGCCCGAAACACACTCCTTATTTTTTGCTCGCAAGCCTCACCTTTATCGTTATAGTAATTTATTGCATCCACTCTAAATGCATTGCTTTTATAGCTTGCCGCCGGTAATTGAGCCAGATCGCTCATAGTTTTAGGTATGCCATAGGTTTTTACAAATTCAGGTGTTGCTAATATTAATAAACGATTACGGGCAATTTTACGCGCAATGAGCGATGAATCTTTTGGCTCGCCAATTCTAAATGCTAAATCAAACCCTTCAGATACTATATCGACCAAGCGGTCATCTAAACGTAATTCTACTTCTACTTGTGGAAAGCGTTTTTGAAAATCATTAATAACAGGTTGTAAATAACGGCGACCAATAATGGTTGACGCTGTTATTTTTAATAATCCACGCGGCTCTTGGTGATAGTTTTCGGCCATGCGCAGGGTTTCACCTAGCAGCTCTCTAAGGTCGGCTGCTTTTTTTATCATTTCGGCGCCCGCTGCAGTAAGCGAAAAAGAACGTGTTGTTCTGTTTAACAACCTCACGCCAAGCTCATCTTCTAAGCGGCTAATTTGTTTTGATATAACGGAGCGGTCAATATTACGTATTTCAGCTGCTTTGGCAAAAGAGCCTTGTTCAACCACTTCAAGTAACATTAAAAGTCGACTAGTTGTATCCATAACATTACCTAAAATAGTTTATTGATGCCATTTTGGCATTAATGAATTTAGAAATCTATTATTTTTGTCAGCACGATTGTTCCGTACCATGCAACGCTAATTATAAAGGAGCGTCGTAATGAACAAACATTTAATTGCTGTAGCACTGGCTACAGCATCCTTAACACTTACAAGTTGTGCCGATGAAAGCACGGCTCAGTCGGCTCCAACAGCGCAACATCAGCCAATAGATGTTGCCAAGGTTATTGTTAAACCGGTACAAAGCTGGCACACCTACACAACTCGCTTAGAATCGCCTCAAGAAGTTGCTTTAATGCCACGAGTATCGGGTGTTATCGACAGCATCGAGTTTAACGAAGGCGACTTGGTAAATAAGGGCGACGTGTTATTTCAATTAGATAACCGTTCATTTACAGCCAAGGTTGCCAGCCTTGAGGCGCAAGTTAACAGTGCAAAAGCAGCGCTTGAACAAGCAATCAGTGAAGCAACCCGTGCGGTACGCTTAACGCAGCGTAAAGCTATTTCAACTGAGCAAGCACAAGCACGTACTTCAACACTGCGCCAACGCGAAGCGCAACTAGCGGCGCTACAAGCACAGTTAACATCGGCGCAGCTTGATTTAGAATTTACCTCAGTTGTATCGCCTATAGATGGCATTATTTCGCGCGCTAATATTACTAAAGGTAATAATATTTTAGCGGGGCAAAGCGTATTAACGTCGATTGTTTCAAATGAAAAAATGTACGCTTATTTTGATATAGACGAGCGCACTTGGAATTCATCGTTTAATGATGTTAGTGCAGCAAGCCGCCAACCTGTGGTAATGCAAAAGGTAGGTCAAGATGATTTTGCTTATTCAGGTTACATCAACTTTATTGACAACCAAATTAACGCCGCTACGGGTACTTTACGCGTGCGAGCAGTGTTTGCAGATAATAGCGGGCAGTTACGTGCAGGTTCGTTTGCGCGTATTAAGTTAGCCGCTAATGCAATTACTGAAACAGTGATAGTGCCAGATAGAGCAATAGGTACAGATTTAAAAAATCGCTTTGTACTTACGGTCGGCGAAAACAATGTTCTGCAATATAAATTAGTAACCGTTGGAGAGCGTTATGGCTCATTACGCGCGATTACTGCAGGCCTTACAGAGGGTGATGTGATTGCTGTAAATGGCCCCGCTCGCGTCGGACCTGGTATGCCAATTTCTCCTAATACCGTCACTATTGATACCAGTGGAATTGCATTTACTTTAGGTAATAGCAACAACCAGTTAGTCGCTAAACAATAAGGTTTATTGATGAAGTTTTCGCACTTTTTTATCCAGCGCCCAATATTTGCGGCGATGTTGTCGTTAATCATTTTAATAGCAGGGGGAATTTCATTATTTCAACTGCCAGTAAGTGAATACCCAGAAGTTGTTCCACCTACCGTAGTGGTAACAGCCAGTTACCCGGGGGCAAACCCAACCGTTATTGCACAAACGGTAGCAACGCCATTAGAGCAAGAAATTAATGGCACCGAAAACATGTTGTATATGTTTTCACAAGCCACTAGTGATGGTCGTATGACCTTAACGGTGACGTTTGCGCTTGGCACCGATTTAGACCGAGCACAAGTACAAGTACAAAACCGAGTAAATAGCGCATTGCCGCGTTTACCACAAGAAGTACAGCGCTTAGGCGTAGTAGCCGAAAAGTCATCGCCCGACTTAACCATGGTGGTGCATTTATATTCTCCTGAAAACACCCACGATACGGCGTATTTATCAAATTATGCCGATTTAAATATTAAAGATGAAATTGCACGCTTATCGGGCGTAGGTGATATTCGCCTGTTTGGTGGCGGTAAATATTCTATGCGTGTGTGGCTTAATCCCGATGCTTTAGCATCGCGCGAGTTAACCGCATCGGATGTAGTAAGTGCACTGCGCTCACAAAACCAGCAGGTTGCTGCGGGTAGCTTAGGCGCTCAGCCAATTTCGAACGACAGCCAGTTTCAAATATTGTTAAATGTTAAAGGTCGTTTAAACAGTATTGAAGAATTTGAACAAGTTATTATTAAAGTAGGTGAGCAAGGGCAGTTAACCCGTTTATCTGATATAGCTCGTGTAGATTTAGGGCAAGACACTTATGCACTGCGCGCTGAGCTTGATAATCAACCAGCACTGGCTATGCCAATATTCCAACGCCCGGGTTCTAATGCAATTGAGCTCTCTGATCAAGTACGCGAAACCATGGCGCGTTTAGCGAAAGACTTTCCTACCGGTGTTGAATACGACATAGTGTACGACCCTACAGTATTTGTACGCGGCTCTATCGATGCGGTAATTACTACCTTGCTAGAAGCAATCGCATTGGTTGTTATTGTGGTGATTGTATTTTTACAAACATGGCGTGCATCTATAATTCCATTGATTGCGGTGCCTGTTTCACTCATTGGTACTTTTGCAGTGATGCAGTTGCTGGGAGTGTCTATTAATACCTTGTCGCTGTTTGGTTTAGTATTGGCCATAGGTATTGTGGTAGATGATGCCATAGTAGTGGTAGAAAACGTTGAGCGTAATATTGAAAAAGGTCTGTCGCCACTTGAAGCAACCCGCGTTGCCATGAGTGAAGTAACCGGCCCTATTATTGCAATTGCCTTGGTACTTAGTGCGGTATTTATTCCTACAGCGTTTATTACCGGGTTGTCTGGGCAGTTTTATAAGCAATTTGCCTTAACCATTACTATTTCTACTATTATTTCAGCTTTTAACTCGCTGACTTTATCCCCAGCACTCGCTGCATTATTATTAAAACCCCATGACGCAAAGCCAGACGCTTTTACGCGGTTGTTAAATAAACTATTTGGCCGTTGGTTATTTGCACCCTTTAATCGCGTGTTTAATCGTGGCGCTAAAGGCTACGAAAAACTGGTACAAAAGCTGATCCGCATGAGCGTGGTGGTCATGGTTGCTTACGTTGCTTTAGTGGGCGGTACTATTAAGTTATTTGACTCTGTACCCGGTGGCTTTATTCCTCAGCAAGATAAACAGTATTTAGTGGCGATTGCACAGCTCCCTGATGCTGCGAGCCTAGATCGTACCGAAGCGGTTATTAAACAAATGCAACAAATAGCGCTAGAAGTGCCCGGCGTTGCCCATACGGTTGCCTTTCCGGGGTTATCGGTTAACGGTTTTACCAACAGCCCTAACAGCGGTATTGTATTTACGCCCTTAGCTCCTTTTAGTGAGCGGACTGATCCTAGCCTATCTGCCATGGCAATTGCAGCGCAACTTAATCAGCGCTTTGCAGCAATTGACGAAGCATTTGTAGCGGTATTTCCGCCGCCGCCTATTCAAGGTTTAGGCACCACAGGTGGCTTTAAATTACAAATTGAAGATAGAGCAAACAAAGGCTTTGAAGCATTATTTAATAGCCTACAAGCGGTAATAGCCAAAGCGCAACAAGACCCAGCATTAGTTGGCCTGTACTCAAGTTTTCGTATTCAAGTACCACAAATGGATATAGATATTGACCGTGAACAAGCGCTTATTCAAGGCATACCACTGGATGAAGTGTTTAATGCGTTACAGATATATTTAGGCTCAGTGTATGTAAACGACTTCAACTTATTTGGCCGTACTTACCAAGTAAATGCACAAGCTGACGCCGATTATCGCGTTGATCCAGAACAAATATTGCATTTAAAAGTACGAAATCGTGCGGGTAATATGGTGCCATTAGGATCAGTGTTAACGGTAACTCCTACCATAGGCCCAGACAGAGTAATGCATTACAACGGCTACCCAAGTGCAGAACTTAATGGCAGCCCAGCGCCAGGTTATAGCTCAGACCAAGCGCAAGTTGCGATTGAAAAAGTACTTGCCGATACGCTACCTTCAGGTATTGAATACGAGTGGACCGAAGTAACCTATCAGCAAGTACTTGCGGGTAATACTATGGTGTATGTATTTCCGTTAGTGGTACTACTGGTATTTATGGTGCTGGCTGCACAATACGAAAGCCTACGTTTACCATTGGCAATTATAATGATTGTACCTATGACCATATTTTCAGCGCTAATTGGGGTGTGGTTTGTGGGCTCAGACAACAACATATTTACGCAAATTGCATTAATTGTGCTGGTGGCTTTGGCCTCTAAAAACGCGATACTTATGGTGGAGTTTGCCAAAGATCAACACGAAACCGGTTTATCACATTTAGATGCCATGTTAGCGGCATGTCGAATGCGCTTACGTCCCATATTAATGACCTCAATAGCCTTTACCGCGGGCGTTGTACCATTAGTATTAGCAACGGGTGCGGGAGCCGAGATGCGCCACGCTATGGGTAATGCTGTATTTGCAGGCATGATAGGAGTAACCGTATTCGGCTTATTATTTACCCCGGTATTTTATATGTTAGTAGCCAATAAAAAGCAAAAAGCACAGCAGGTATCACATGATTAAATTAGTGCAAAAAAACCTTAAAACGTCGCTTACCACAAGCGCTATATTAATTGCTGCTATGTTATCGGGTTGCGCCGCTAAAATTGACGCTGCCAGCGAGCAAAACGTGGTTAGTGAGTTTATAGCTAGTGCCAATATAGCCAGCGAGCTTAATAATATTGATGAGACAAACTGGTGGCAAAAGCTAGAATCAGCTCAGTTAAATCAGTTGGTTACAGACGCATTAGCCAATAACCACAACTTACAAACCAGTCAGTTAGTACTTAAAAGCGCCTTGGCGCGCTTAGGTGAGCAACAAGCGCAGTATTTACCGCAAGGCGGGGTAGAAATTGGCGCGCAGCGCAGTGGTTTAGGCGATACTAACAGTCGTCAATCGAGTGCTAATTTAGCACTTAATTGGCAGCTCGATTTATTTGGTCGTATTACGGCATTGGTTGATGCAGCGAATGCATCGGCCATGAGCCAAGCCGAGCAAGTACGTTTATTGCAAATTGAAGTGGTTTCGTCGGTTGTTAAAGGCTTTGTGAGCTATCAAGGTAATGTACAAAAGCAGCACATTGTTACGTTGCAAATAGACGCACTAGAGCAAAGTATTGCGGTACTTCAAGCCCAGGTTGATGAAGGCGTAGCAAACGAGCTTGATTTAAATCGTACTATGGCACAACTTAAGCAACAACAAGCACTAATGCCGGCAATTGAATACGCTAAATATCGCGATTTATCTACACTGGCTGTGCTTAGCGGACGACTAGCACAAAATGTTAAACTCACTAATGAGCAAGCCATTTTAGAGCATAAATTTACCGTATCGTTAAATGATGCTAATGAATCTATCGCACTTAGGCCCGATATTAGCCAAGCACTTTATGCATTTAGCCAAGCAAATAGTTTAAGTGTTGCTGCAAGTAAAGCGTTATTACCAGATATAAGCTTAAGTGGTTTTGCAGGCGTGCTTAGTATTGGTAGTAATAGCTTTAGTGATACACAGCAGCAATGGCAGGTGGCTCCGCAAATTCAGTGGTCAATACTGAGCTACCCGGCACTCTTAGCGCAGCGCGATGCACAGCAATTTTTAACTCAAGCGGCTTATAGCGATTATCAACAAGTGATACTCCAAGCGCTGAGCGAAAGTGAACTTTCTTTGCAATTGTTGGTCAACCAAGCTCAGCAAAAGAGCTTTGCTGAGCAGCGTTATCAGTTTGCGAATAATGCATTTTTACAAGCGCAAGCAATGTACGAAGAAGGGCAAATTCCTTACTTAGAGTTGTTAGATGCGCGTCGGGATGTTCTAATAGCTCAAGAAAATGCTGTTGATTCAACGATTTCATCACTGCTCGCTAAAGTAAATGCTTACCAATCATTTAACGGGCGATGGAGTTATGCGTTAAATAATACTAACCAGTAGAGTTTTTTGATGTCTGATACTGATATTTCACCGCAATACACGCTACCGCAGACTATGCGAGCAATTGTATTGCCTGAGCCTAATGAAAAAATTTGTTTAGCCGATGTTGAGTACGCTGTTCCTGAGTGTGCAGACAACGAGCTGCTTATTAAAGTTGAATATGTTGGCTTAAACCCAGTTGATGGCTTGTTTGCTAAATCGGGTTTTTGTAAGTGGCAATATCCACATATTTTAGGGCTTGATGCCGTTGGCGTAGTGGTAAAGGCTGGTAAAGGTGTTTTCCCGGGCGTTGGCACGCGTGTAATGTGGCATGCCAGTATTGGCGATCAAGGGGCGTTGAGTGAATATACCAAAGTAGCTAACTATGCTGTATCGGTTGTTCCTGCTGAGCTTGCAGGCGATATGGCGGCTACTTTACCTTGTGCCGGTATGGCTGCACTCATAAGCCTAGATAAAATTAATATTACCGAGGGCGATACCGTATTAATTGACGGTGGCGCAGGGGCTGTAGGGCAGTTTGCCATTCAGTTTGCAAAGCAGCGCGGTGCCGACGTATTTACCACAGCAGCTAAGCGTAATCATAAATTGGTAAAACAATTAGGCGCTGATGTGGTATTTGCTTACCAGGATAAAGACTTATGCGAAAAAATTCGCCGAGAGCTTGGCCCACAAGGCTTTGATGCGGTAATAGACACCGTTGGTGGCGCCTCTACAATACGCAATATAGAACTAATGCGTTTTTGTGGGCGCATTGCTTGTTTAAACCCATTACCACATTTTGAACAAGAGCTAATGTATCGTCGAGCACCCAATATTGGTGTTGTATCCTTAGGAGGTGCTTGGTTGGCAAATAGTTTATGTGCCCAGCAACGTTTAAGTTTTATGGGTAACTTATTAATAGAAGGTGCTTTGAGTGGTGACATTAAAACACCCGAAATTACAGCTGTCGACTTTAACGCACAAGCAGTATCAGCAGCACTACATAAACAATTAGACGGCGGTTTTACCGGCAAACAAGTGGTTAAAATAAGCACTTAGTTAATTTTATAATTGAGCGGATACTAATTAACGCAGCATATAATTATGCTGCGTTTTTTTATGCCCGTTAAAGTCGCTTTATCTTTAAGGCGTGATTTAGCTAAGTTTTGTTGTTTAATTAGCCAAATGAAGAAAAATAATGTTTTTCAGCGCATAGCCGTAAGCCCTTGTGTTTAAACAGTTTACGTTCACGTAAAGAAAATAAATTGAAAAAACTGTTAATTATTTGCATAGAGTAATTGATCTAATCGAATTTTTATGACGTAATGTAGTTATTATTATCTGGTCTGATGAGTTCAATCATGAGTTTACGTACAAAATTAAAAAAAGTATTACCAAGTATTTCAATTACTGAACAAGAAGCGCTAGACGCCGGCGATGTATGGTTAGAAGGGTCTATCTATCAAGGTAAACCTGACTTTAGTGCACTACGCGCCGTGCCAGCTGCAGTATTAAGCGCAGACGAAAAAGCCTTTATTGATGGCCCACTGCAAGACTTGTTGGGTATGATTGATGACACCGAAATTCAAAATGGCATTCATTTACCGGATTACATTTTAGACTTTTTAAAGAAAGAGCGTTTCTTCTCGCTGATCATTCCTAAATCGTTTGGCGGTTTAGAGTTCAGCCCATACGCTAACTCAACAATTGTAGCCACTATTGCCACTAAAAGCTCTGCAGTAGCGGTAACAGTAATGGTACCTAACTCGTTAGGCCCAGGTGAGCTATTACTGCATTTTGGTACGCAAGAGCAACAAGCACACTACCTACCACGTTTAGCAAATGGTACAGACATTCCATGTTTTGCATTAACTAGCCCAGAAGCGGGTTCTGACGCAGGTGGCATTCCAGATTTAGGTACAGTTACTAAAGGCATGTACAACGGCGAAGAAGTACTAGGTTTAGAAATTACGTGGGACAAGCGTTACATTACACTGGCGCCTATTGCGACTGTATTAGGCTTAGCATTTAAAGTTGTTGACCCTGATGGTTTGCTTGGCGGCAAAGAAAACCTAGGTATTACCTGTGCGCTTATTCCTAAAGAGCACCCGGGTGTAGAGTTAGGTAATCGCCATGATCCTATGAATATTCGTTTTTATAACGGTACTACGCGTGGTAACAAAGTATTTGTACCTATGGACTTTATCATTGGTGGCCAGAAAAACATTGGTCGCGGTTGGCAAATGCTAGTTAGTTGTTTAGGCGCAGGGCGTGGTATTTCATTACCAGCACTGGGTGTAAGTACGGCGCAAGTTGCATTTAAATCAGCGTCTGAGTACGCTGCTGTGCGCGAGCAATTTGGTTTAGCAATAGGCCAGTTTGAAGGTATTCAAGAAAAGCTTGCCGATATAGCAGGTAAAACATACCTACAAGAAGCAATGCGAGTGCTTACAACTGAAGGCTTAGGCATGGGCTTAAAACCATCGGTAGTAACTGCAATTGCTAAATACCACATGACTGAGTTGGGCCGTGATGTACTCGACTCTGCAATGGATATTCAAGCGGGTAAAGCAATTCAAAATGGTCCACAAAACACGCTAGCAAGCGGTTATGTAGCACAGCCAATTGCCATTACGGTAGAGGGCGCGAATATTCTTACTCGTAACCTGATGATCTTTGGTCAAGGTGTAATGCGTTGTCATCCATACTTACAATCTATGGTTGAATCAATTCATAGCGAAGATAAAAATGCAGATAAAGAATTTAACCGTATTTTACGTAAAACAGTAAGTTACAGCGTAGCAAACAGCTTACGTGCGTTCCGCTTGGGTGTATTACCATTTACAGCAGGTGCAAGCTCAACGTTACCAGAAGTACGTGAATACGAAAAAGCAGCACATAAACTGTCAGCTAAATTAGCTGTATATGCAGATTTCTCGCTACTTGTACTTGGCGGTAAGCTAAAGCAAGCAGAAATGTTGTCGGCACGTTTAGGTGATGTAATGAGCTTTTTATACGCGGCAATGGCGTCAATTAAATACTACGAGCAAAAAGTATCAAGTAGTGAACGTGAGCAAGCAGCACCGTATTTTCATTATGCAACTCGCTTTGCACTACAAAGTGCTGAAGAAGCGCTGCACAAGTTTTTAGATAACTTCCCTGCAAGTGGCACGCGTAAGTTCATGCGTTTTATTACCATGAATTACTCAACTAAAATGCCAAAAATTAGCGACGACTTAATTCGTGAACTAGCTAAGCAAGCTCAGCTAGATACGGCCTTTAAAGCGCAAATTACGCATTTAGTTAAGCCAGTTAAAGGTGATGGACATTACATTAACGAGCAAGCGTACAAAGCTAAAATGGCATCGCTTGGTGAGTTGGCTAAAGTTAAAAAAGCACTGCGTGCTAAAACAATTAAAGCGGGTATTCGTTTTTCAATCACACTTGATAACGCACTTGCGGCTAATGTAATTACAGCGGCTGAACATACTCAGCTTATTGATTACAACACTAAGCGCGAAAAAGCGATTCGTGTAGATGAGTTCGATTTTGATATGAACTTACTTGACGACAACGCACAACCGGTTAACCCACTTAAAAGTGTTGTAAACCAGTAATCACCCGGTGTAAATAAATTCAACAATGTAAGCGCCTGTAGTTTGGGCGCTTTTTACGTTTTTAAAGAAAGCCCCCAAAAGTTAATTGAGGGGCTTTTTGTAACTTAATGAGGAGCTATTTAAAATAAATAAGAAATAGTTAAGTTACCCGATACAGCAACGTAGGTGCCTGTGCGGTACATAAAATCTTCATATTCATCAGCTTGGCGTAGAGTTAAAACAAAATCTAAAGCCGCAGGGCCCCAGTTGTAGCCTAAGCCGCCACCAAGTTGAAAGCCTGACATAGTCTCATTTTCACCCAATGCACTCCACTTATCTGAAAAGAAACCAGCACCGCCATAGCCCCTAAAGCCTTTTTTAGACAAACCCACACCCCCGTAAGCCATTAGGTCGAATCCATCACTTTCTATCGCTGAAAAATCGTCGTTTTCTAATGAGAAGTAGGTAGCTCTAATTTGAAAGTGATTATTAACAGCATAACCAGCAGCTATATTAAAACCACTAAAATCCAAATCTTCGCTTGAGCTATTGTCATTGGCTAATGTGAACGCGTAAGCACCCGCTCCAATACTCCAATGTTTTTGAGGTACTGGTTCTAGCTCATTCGCTTGTACAAAAGAGCCTAGTAATAAAGAAGATAGCAGCAAAGTTCCCTGGAATGTTTTTTTCATTATTTTTCCTATTTTGATATTTTAAAAGTACGATTTAAAGATAATTCTCATAAAGCATATTCAGGTTTTAACGACTAAAAAATTTAGCCCGTTACACCAAGTAAGCAGCATGTATGATGTTATAGAGATGAAATCGGCGAGAGAATAGCGCATACAAAAGCAAGTGTCTAATGTTAGGTTATTGTATTTATTGAGTTATTTGCAATGGTGGTGTGGTTGGGATACTTATCATACTAATTGTGAGCGGTATGTGAGCGTGTATTGAGCAATGCTGCTAATTGTTTTCTGTTTTTTGATTTAAAGATGAATAGAGGTAATAGCTAACGTTAATGAAAATAAATTTATAAATAAAATTGTTCTTTGTCACTTAAGTAGTTTTTACTATTAAATAACACTTTTTATAATAACAACGCTTTGCGTTAAACTAACTAAAATTTATTAATATTAAGTGCGGCTATGGCTTTTTACCTTTCTTTATTACAGCAACAGTTTAAACAGATAAAAGTGGGGGCTACGCTGACTTCTTTGTGGAGTGGTTGTGGCAGCATAGTGGCTTGTGAGCTTGACGGACAGGCGTGTGTTATAAAGGCGGTGAATATTCCTGAGGTTATAAATCACCCAAAGATTAAACAAACGGCGTTTGCTGTTAATCGTAAGCGTAAATCTTATAATGTTGAATACTACTTTTATAATGATTGCAGCCAGCAGTTACCTAATAACGCTGCTGCTATTGGCTGTTTAGCCGCAATCCAAAATGATCAGCAATATGTGCTGGCGTTTAACGATTTTACCCAGCAGGGCTATGTACAAGCTTTGCCTCAAGACTATCGCGAGGTTATTAAATGGTTAGCGCATTTTCATGCGTTTAATTTAACAATTGAAGCTGTTACTCACGCGGCTGAAAAGCTATGGTCACAGGGCAATTATTGGCATTTAAGTACGCGTCCCGATGAGCTTACAAAGCTCCAGCAATCAGCTATTAAGCAGGTTGCAGCTAAGCTAAATACGACATTATGCAATAGTGCATATAAAACAGTAATTCATGGTGATGCCAAGCTGGCAAATTTTGCCATAAACAAACAGCAGCACGTGCTAGGGTACGACTTTCAATATGTAGGTGCTGGTGTTGGGGTTATAGACGTGATGTATTTTATGACAAGCTGCTTTAACGAAACACAATTGCATCAGCATGCTGATAGTTGTTTAGAGTGGTATTTTAGCGAATTGAAGTTAGCATTAGGCGTTTATCATCCTAAGGTAGAGGCAAGTAAAGTGATTAACGATTGGCGCAATTTATGGAGTGTTGCATGGGCCGATTTTTATCGTTTTTTAGCAGGGTGGAGTCCAGAGCATAAAAAAATAAACAGTTACATGTTGCTTCACGTAAATAGTGAGTTAAAAAAACACATTTAATTAACGCTTGAATTAGGTATATTGCCTTAATATCAGGCAAAATAATGTTATTTGGCAGCAATTGTGAAAACTTAACGAAAACTGCAGGCCAAATGCACTTTTTTACTATAAAATACCGCAAATTTTATTACTAGGTTTTTTTAATATGGCTATTCACGTTATAACTCATCCCCTTGTTCAACATAAATTAGGCTTAATGCGCTCCCATGGAATTAGCACTAAAAGCTTTCGTGAATTGTGCTCAGAAGTAGGTACATTATTAACCTACGAAGCAACTCAAAACCTACCGTTAGAAGATAACGAAATTACCAGCTGGGATGGCACAAAGTTAAATGTGCAGCATATTAAAGGTAAAAAAATTACTGTAGTGCCTATTTTACGTGCGGGCTTAGGCATGATGGACGGTGTGATGCAGTTATTGCCGGCTGCCAAAGTAAGTGTTGTAGGCCTTGAGCGAAACGAAGAAACATTAGAGCCAATTCCATACTTTGAAAAGCTAGTAAGTAATATTAATGAGCGTTTAAGCTTAGTGATAGATCCTATGCTTGCAACAGGCGGCACTATGATTGCCACTATTGATATGCTTAAAAAAGCAGGCTGTAAAGAAATCAAGGTGATTGTATTAGTTGCTGCTCCTGAAGGGGTTGAAAAAACATTAGCTGCCCATCCAGATGTAGAAATATATACCGCATCGGTAGACAGCCACTTAAACGATAAAGGCTATATTGTGCCTGGTTTAGGTGATGCAGGTGATAAAATTTTCGGTACGGTTTAAGTGAAAACAGTGCAAAACGATACGATGAAAAACAATGCCATGTTCTCAATAAAAACGATACTTACTGGTGCGCAAATGTTGTTTGTAGCATTTGGTTCATTAGTATTAGTACCGCTGTTAACAGGGCTTGATCCAAGTGTTGCTCTTTTTACTGCGGGCTTAGGTACGCTATTATTTCAGTTTGTTACTAAAGGCCAAGTACCCATATTTTTAGCGTCATCGTTTGCTTTTATTGCACCGATTATTGCCTCAATACAAATGTGGGGCATACCTGCCACTATGGGTGGTTTAATGGCGGCTGGTTTTGCTTATATGCTATTGAGCTTTTTAGTTAAATTTAAAGGCACTGAAACGCTACATAAAATATTACCACCAATAGTAGTCGGGCCAGTTATTATGGTTATTGGCCTAGCTTTAGCACCGGTTGCGGTAAACATGGCCATGGGCAAAAGTGGTGACGGCAGCACGCAAATTATTGCTTATGATAGTGCTATTTACATCTCATTATTTTCTTTAGTGGTTACGCTTATATTAGCGGTATGGGGTAAGGGTGTATTTAAACTTATTCCAATATTAGCAGGGGTGATAGCTGGTTATAGTTTATCGCTTGCTATGGGCGTAGTACAATTTGACGCCGTAACCAATGCACAGTGGTTAGCTGTGCCTAACTTTGTTTTACCTGAGTTTAAATGGCAAGCCATTTTGTTTATGGTGCCGGTGGCGATTGCTCCCGCTGTTGAGCATATTGGCGACATGATGGCGATTAGCCAAGTTACCAATAAAGATTTTTTGAAAAAACCAGGGCTACATCGCACTCTATTTGGCGACGGATTAGCTACCTCAGCAGCATCATTGTTTGGTGGGCCGCCAAACACAACTTACTCAGAAGTAACCGGTGCGGTAATGCTGACTAAAAACTTTAACCCAAAAGTGATGATATGGACTGCAATTATTGCCATTACTCTAGCCTTTATAGCTAAAATGGGCGCAAGTTTACAAACAATTCCAGTGCCGGTTATGGGCGGCATTATGATTTTATTGTTTGGCTCAATTGCAGTGATTGGATTAAACACTTTAGTTAAATCTGGGGATGATTTAAGCGAACCGCGTAATTTAAGCATAGTAGCGCTTATTTTGATTTGTGGTATTGGTGGAATGCATATTGGCAGTAGTCAGTTTAGCCTAGAAGGCGTAAGCCTCTGCGCTATTTTAGGCATAGTGCTAAACTTAGTGTTACCAAAAGCCGAGAAGAAAACCGCAGCTTAAATTTATAGATAAGTTAAACTAACCTAATAGCGCATATATATGCGCTATTTTTTTATCTAAAATAAAGGCGCAATAGAAATATGGATATCAGTGATTTTTTAGCAAAACATCAACTACCAATAAGCTATCAACAGCAGTGTGAACAGTTTTTTATTCCGGTAGCAAAAAATATATTGCACGCTAAAAAAACCAATACTCCGTTATTTGTTGCTATTAATGGCAGCCAAGGCTCGGGTAAAACCACCTTGGCTGATTTTTTAGTAACTTGGTTGGCAAAAAATAGTTCGTTTAATAGCATAGCGCTTTCTATTGATGACTTTTACCTTACTAAGCAGCGCCGACTGCAGCTTGCAAAAAATGTACACCCGCTACTTGCCACTCGCGGCGTACCCGGCACGCACGATGTAGCTTTAATGAAAAGCACACTTGAGCAGTTACTAGCAGGGCACAGTGGTGTGCCTCTACCTCATTTTAATAAGCATTTAGATGACAGTGCACCACATAACGAGTGGCCGCGTAATAATACCGCTGTCGATATTATTATTTTAGAAGGGTGGTGCGTAGGTAGTAAGGCACAATCGGCATCAGCATTAACTGCGCCATTAAATGAGTTAGAGCAAAATGCAGATAGCCAAGGTGTTTGGCGTAACTATGTGAACAATTGTTTAAAAACAGAATATTTAAACATTTTTGCTAAAGTTGATTATTTAGTGATGCTTAAAGCCCCTAGTTTTGCTGCCGTATTTGCATGGCGAAAAGAGCAAGAGCAAAAGCTTATAGCCTTAAAAGGGCAAGGTGCAGGCACTATGAATGACGCCCAACTTAGATACTTTATTGCTCATTTTGAGCGTGTCACTCGAGAAAATTTAAACACACTAGCATCAACAGCAAACGCCCTTGTAACACTTAACGAGCAACGGGAAATTAGTTGCTTGGAGTTTAAGCTGATTAATTAAAATGTTATGTCAGCAGCAACTGTGGCTTGCTATAACAAGGTTGAGTTTACTAAGCTCCTCAAAAAAGTCGCTCTTTACTCTTTAAGTTTGCATCTAAAGTGTAAAGGGGCTTTACACAGCGAACAAGGCTAAACATTACACACTTTCATTTGCGGTTACTTACTAGCGTATTATTGGTATAATCGACGGAGTTTTTAATTGAAAGGTTTATCATGAAGTACTTTTATTTTGTTTTTATTTTACTCACGTCATCAGTCTCAATTGCCAGCGCGCCAGTTGACCTTGAAATTAATATGAAAAACACGGGGCTTGCATATAAACAAGCAGTGCAAGCGACTAATATTGACGAGTTTAACCTTGCGATTAATGAATTCATCTCGTTAGTGGAAATAAGTAAAACAGCTAAGTTTTATAAAGAACCAGAGCAATCATTACAAGGGCTTGATAAAGTCATTGCTCAGGCTGAGCTTGCAAAACAAGCTGCTAACCTACAAGGTTTGAGTGCGGCTAAACAGCCACTAAAAAACATAGATAATTTACGTAAAAAGTACCATGAGTTACATGAGCCTCCAGGCTTTTTTGAATTACTATTTGGAAAATAAGGGACCCTCGATGGAAATTTCAGTTGCAATGTTAGATGGCCAAAAGCTCAGTGCTAAATTTGGCGATCATGAAGTGATAAGCGATCAGAGTTTGGCTGCAGGTGGCAACGCAGAGCACCCAGAACCGTTTGATTACTTTTTAGTGAGTATGGTGTTATGTGCAGGTTTTTATGCAAGAAAGTTTTGCCAACAACGCGATATTTCGACACAAGGGATGTCACTTAAGCAAAATAACGAAAATGTGGATGAAGATGGTAAAAAGTTATTTTCTATTGAGATAACACTCCCAGATGGATTCCCTGATAAGTATAAAAAAGCACTGGTTGCCGCGGTAAATACATGTACCGTGAAAAAAGTAATTCAGGCAGTACCTGAATTTTCAGTGGTAGTTAAATAACTAGTTAAATAAAGTCACTCTGTGTTGCACACAACACTGAGTGACTGCTTTATAAAGTGATAGTGGTTAAATGCTATTTCTTTTTCATACCCTGAACAGCTTTAAAGCGCGGGTTCTCCTTACAAATCACAAACACGCGTCCTTTACGTTTTACAACTTGACACCCTGCACGCTGCTTAGCACTTTTAAGTGAGCTTAATACTTTCATTTTATACCTCATTAATAAATAAAATAGGGAAATTCTCATAACAGCATTACGTTATGTGATATTATATCATTTTATTCATCAGGATCTATAGCCACTCAAAAAATTATTTAATAAGCATTTAAAAACCATAATTGCTGGCTATTTATGCAAACAAATCAAAAAATGAGCAGTTAAACCAAAAGTGCTGGCTATTGGCGTTTAGCCTGTTATAACTATAATTACATTCGTTAAAAATAGCATAAACAGTAGATCTCAGAGGTAACATATGAGCGACGCAATACAAAAACAACAACAAATAGATCAAGGAGTAATGGATACTCTAAAAGAGCGCGACCATAGTGTTTTAGCACAACAAGTAAACCCCTTAACTTGCACCCATAATGATATTATTGAGTTACTTGCCCAATATATGGCATTAAGTGAACAGGATAACGATGATCTATTTGATCACTGGTTTGATAATCTAACTAAAGAGCAGCATACAGTACTAAAAGTATTTGAAGTGTATCGTGGGCAATACGAACATCAAAACTAGCCTAATAATAATCTTATTTATTGCTATGAAAGCTAAATAACAATGCTATATAAGTATAGAAAAACAAAAAACCCACTTATAGCCAAGCTATGAGTGGGTTTTTAGTGCGCTTTAAAAACGCATCAGCTAAAACAGCTTAGATAGCTACGATGTTTTCAGCTTGTGGGCCTTTTTGACCTTGTGTAACAGTAAACTGTACGCGTTGGCCTTCAGCTAGAGTTTTAAAACCGTCGCCAGAAATTGCGCTAAAATGTGCAAAAACGTCTGCGCCAGATTCTTGCTCGATAAAACCAAAACCTTTTGCTTCGTTAAACCATTTTACTGAACCAGTAGTTGTATTAGACATAATAATATCCTTAAAAATTAATAAAAGTGTGCCTGAAAATAGGCGATTGAGCCGGAAAAAACCTATATTTAACTTGAGGATAACGCGAAGGATTATTACTAATATCAACGTGGTACTTACAAATAAACAGTATTTCTTTCAAACTTATATAAATAGATGGGTTATAAATAACCCATCAACTTAAACATCTTAGATACAAACGATGTTTTCAGCTTGTGGACCTTTTTGACCTTGTGTAACAGTAAACTGTACACGTTGGCCTTCAGCTAGAGTTTTGAAACCGTCGCCAGAGATTGCACTGAAATGTGCGAAAACGTCTGCGCCAGATTCTTGCTCGATAAAACCAAAACCTTTAGCTTCGTTAAAAAACTTTACTGTACCAGTAGTTGTATTAGACATAATTGTATCCTAAGAAATTAATAAAAAATGTGCCTGAAAGTAGGCGATTAAGCTGGAAAAAATAAATATTTAACTTGAGGATAACACAAAGGATTATTACTAATATCAACGTGGTACGTACAAATAAACAGAACTTCTTTCAAACTAATATTCATTAACGGGTTATTACTAACCCATTAAATTAAACAATTTAGATGCAAACAATATTTTCAGCTTGCGGGCCTTTTTGACCTTGTGTAACAGTAAATTGTACACGTTGGCCTTCAGCTAAAGTTTTGAAGCCATCGCTAGTAATTGCGCTAAAATGAGCAAAAACATCAGGGCCAGACTCTTGTTCAATAAAACCAAAACCTTTTGCTTCATTAAACCATTTAACTGAACCAGTTGTTGTAGACATAGTAGTATCCTAAAAAATTAAAGTGCGCCCTATATAAGGCAATGTAAAGAGTAAGAAAACATATATTTAACTGAGGATAGCGCGAAGGATTATTACTAATAACAACGTGGTACTTACAAATAAACAGGGCTTTCTATCAACCCGATGCGAAGTACTTTAACAGTAACCTCAGCCGGACATCAAGTTTTATTTAGATTTATTTTTACCACTAGCAAAACGTACTGGCTTTTACGGATTATAATTTGTTAAATTATTTCAGGTAAAGAACGTTATATTAAGCAGTAACTTAAAAGATGAATTACTTGTTAATTACAGTTTTTATTATATACAGCAAGATAATGAGCTGTACGAAGTTAAATTACTAACACTAGGGTCTTATATGGACTCCCTATTAATGTCAAAAATAAAATTGAAATAAATTAGATGCTAGCTTATATACGGGCTCAAATTGAGGAGCTACCCCTGGCCTCAAATGTATTCGCACCTTCATGACTTTTCTGTTGAGCAGTTTTTCAAACTTCAGACCCTAACAGTCTATTGAAGGTCGGTCTTACCTATTTCAATCGATCTTTCTGACAAGTTTTTAAGCCACAAGTAATTGTGGCTGATAATCTTTGTTATGCTTTTGCATTGCAAAAGCCGTTCTGATTGTTTTATTTGCTAACGCTATTGCGGCTACTTTTTTGCCTCGACGTACACTTAATTCTTTTAACCATATATCTTTTTGGCTACGAACTTCTCTTTTTTCTAGTTGTGAAACAACAGCTAATGCGCCTTTATACAAAGCACTACGCAGCTTCTCGACCATTTTTAAAATGGGTTGTATTACCTAGTGCTATTTTAATCAGTATTGCACAGACCGGTCCCACGCCTTCTAATGCTTGCAAGCGTATACAGGTTTGATCTTCTTTAATTACTTCATGCAATTGCTTTTCAATCAGCTTCACCTCTTCGACCGCCTCAGTAAAACGCTGATAAACTCGGTTAATTGTGAAGCGAAAAGCGCCTGTTAGGCTGTTTTCAGCATCTTCTAATATCTCAGGTATCGCTTGGGTCAACTTCGTATCCCCTTGAGCAATTGGGTAACCAAACTCTAACAATAAAGCTCTTAGTTGATTACCTAAGCTGACTTTTTGTTTGACTAATAAATCACGCATACATTCAATGCCTTGTAAGCATTGTTCTTGCACTGAAAGTAAACGACTTCCTTTTATATGAGGCTGTCTCGCTGCAACTGAAATAGCCAGCGCATCATTTGCATCGGTTTTCTGCCCTTGACGAAACGCTTTTACCTGTCGCGCGTTGATCGCTTTGATCTGGTGCCCTGCCTGTTTAGCAAATTGCGCCCAATAATGCGTACCACCACATGATTCCATAGCAACTAAAGATTGCTGTTCTTTAATTAATAACTCTTTAAGCTTGGCTCTGCTTATTGTTTTGTTATAAATAACTTTGCCATTGCTTTGCGTTTTGCAAACTTGAAATAAATTTTTTGCTAAATCAATCGCTATCACATTACAATTCAACATGTATGGGCTCCTTAGTAAAAGTTTGAACACTTATTACGTTACTTCTGATGGAAGTGGGAGTCCATACATCTGTTGATCTTTCAAGGTTAAATTTGCAGCAGTGTGTTTGGTATTTAGGCAAGGCTGAGCCTATGTGGTGTGGTTATTCCCCATAAATAGGCGATAACGTAGCATCAATGCCAAATATGCGCTGCCCGAAGGGTTCTGCCTAGGGGCGATTAACTCTTTGTTGCTCGGTTTTTACTTAGCCCACTAGGTTACAAACCTCACGCCGTGATTAAATCGCCCCTAGTTTGAACAAATTTCAATCCGTAAAGGTCAACAGACCCTAGAGTAATAATCAATAAAATCATTAATTAACAAAAGCTTATGTTGTTTTGTGTTTGATTCGGGTTACATGCACTTTTTAAATATAAAACGTATAAATTGGCAAAACGAATTTTGACTTTATACTGCTGGCCCACTAAGTTATTTACTTATGTCGAGTGTTTAACAGTATTGTTATAGCTGTATTTTAGGCTAATAAAAAGGGAGCTGTTTGGCTGGCTTTTGACTTTGCGACCTGTGCAGGGGAGCCTTGAGCAACAATTTGTCCGCCATGATCACCCGCACTGGGGCCCATGTCGATAACCCAATCGCTATTACTGGCAACCTGCATATCATGTTCGACCATAATAACGGTATTACCTGCATCTACAAGCTTATTTAATTGCACCATCAGCATTGCTATATCAGCTGGATGCAGGCCGGTAGTAGGCTCATCAAGTACATAAAGAGTATCACCGCGTTGTATGCGCTGTAATTCGGTTGCAAGTTTAATACGCTGGGCTTCGCCGCCAGATAACTCGGTTGCTGGCTGGCCGAGGCGTAAATATCCTAGGCCTACTTGTAACAAAGTGTCCAAAGCTCGCGATATTTGTGGTTCATCTATAAAAAATTGATGTGCAGATTCAACCGTTAAATCGAGTACTTGAGCAATGTTTTTATCGCGATAATACACTTCAAGTGTTTGCTCGTTATAACGCTGGCCTTGGCATACTTGGCACGGTGAATAAACACTTGGCAAAAATAACAGCTCAACACTAACAAACCCCACACCCTCACAATTAGCACAGCGGCCTTTTTTAACGTTGAACGAAAAGCGGCCCATATCGTAGCGTCGAGCTTTAGACTTGTTAGTGGATGCAAATAATTTGCGGACGTGATCAAATAAGCCAGTATAGGTGGCGAGGTTTGATCTGGGTGTACGCCCGATTGCCTTTTGGTCTACATTTACTAGACGTTTTACGTGCTGCATGCCATCTGTAATTTGCCCGCCAGTGGGAATTTCTAGTTCTTGCTCTAATAACTCGGCTTCGTCAGTTGGGCTCTCTAAAGTAGCTTTTTGTCCTAACGCATCATAGACCAGATCTACTAAAGCTTGACTAATGAGGCTTGATTTACCCGAACCAGAAACGCCGGTAACGGTTGTCATTACGCCCAATGGAAATTCAACATCTAATTTTTGTAAGTTATTACGCTCAATTGCTGCGAGCTTTAGCCAGGCTTGAGGTTGTCTGCAAGTGTGTTTGGTTATCGCGTCTGCAGTAAATAAAAATCGAGCGGTATGAGATTTAGCAACGCCTTGTAAACCACTAATAGGGCCGCTGTAAATCACTTCACCGCCATGCGTACCAGCATCTGGACCAACATCAACAATCCAATCGGCATGTTTAATCACGTTAATATCGTGTTCTACAACAAATACAGAGTTACCAGCTGCAATGAGTTGATCAAGCGCCCCAAGCAATGCTTGGGTATCTGCTGGATGTAGTCCTGCCGAGGGTTCATCTAAAACATAAACCACACCAAACAGTTGTGAACGAATTTGGGTTGCTAGTCGTAAACGTTGCAGTTCGCCTGCAGATAAAGTAGGTGTGGTACGTTGCAACGACAGATACCCTAAGCCAAGCGTTGTGAGTGCCTCTACTCGGGCCAAAATGTCGCTGGCAATTCGCTGAGCTACAATTGCTTTTTCTCTATTGGGCGCATTTTGGGTTGGCTTTATGTTAGCAATATCACGTAATCGCAGTGCTAGCTCTGTTAGTGTTAATTGTGATAACTCACCAATATCAAGGCCTGTAAACTTGACCGACAAGGATTGCTGTTTTAATTTTTTACCTTTGCAATCAGGGCATTCCGAAATTTGCATAAACTGTGATACGCGTTTTTTAGTTCGCGGGCTTTGCGTGGTAGCAAAAGAGTGCAAAATAAAACGTTTAGCACTTGAGTATGTACCCATGTAACTCGGCTTCTCATTTTTTTCAATGGCGTTGCGAGTTTGCTCTTTGCTATATTGCGGATAAACAGGTACAACGGGAGTTTCGTCGGTAAATAGAATCCAATCGCGGGTTTTTTTAGGGAGTAATTTCCATGGTGTATCAATGTCATAACCAAGAGATACAAGTATACGGCTGAGGTTTTGTCCTTGCCACGCAGGTGGCCATGCAGCTATGGCGCGCTCGCGAATTGTTTTTGTATCATCAGGTACAAGTAACTTTTCAGTTACTGCAAACACTCGGCCAATACCATGACACAAGGTGCAGGCACCTTGTGGGGTGTTAGGTGAAAAGGCGTCGGCGTAGAGTATATTTTGACCGCTAGGGTAGTCGCCTGCACGAGAGTAGAGCATTCGCAGGGTATTAGAAATAGTAGTTACACTTCCCACAGATGAGCGAACCGATGGGGTGCCTCGTTGTTGTTGCAGTGCTACTGCAGGAGGTAGGCCGTTTATGTCATCTACATCGGGCTCATCTACTTGGTCAATTAATCTTCGCGCGTAAGGCGATACTGAATCGAGATAGCGGCGTTGTGACTCGGCAAACAAGGTGCCAAAAGCAAGAGATGATTTTCCAGAACCCGATATACCAGTAAAAACGATGAGTGCATTGCGGGGTAAGTCTACATCAACATTTTTTAAATTGTGAACCCGCGCGCCTCGGACCTGAATACAGTGCTCAAGTGCATTGGAAATGCTGTGTGTTTGCTGTTGAGGCGTGTGGTTGACAGACTGTGTTGCGTTTTTGCTGGTACTGCTCATAAAATTGCTGCTCCGGATTATATCGTGCTTTTCAATTTTTGCTTTAGTTTGGCGTTGTTAGTCTAGCTTGTTTACCTTAACGTACCTGCATTTATACTTCAAACCTGCATTTTAGTTTATCTAGTTTGTATTATTACTTTATCGACAAATCGTATTTTAAAATAAGGGTATCTATATAGCGGGTTCTAAGTGTGTGTTGCTTTTCGTGATCGGCACCATGGCTCAAAGCTCGGTTTAGTAATTTTATAGCGGGGTGCAATTTTGCCCGCTCATCTTGATCTAACCCCGCTTTACTGCGTAATTCGGTTATGTCATCAACCACCAGGCGGCCTATATCAACAGCCACTATTTCGTCTATTAAGCCATTTTGAGTAAGCACGCCATATTTGCTGCATAAAAATTGCTGCCATACTTGTTGTACATGCTCTTCTATTTCGCAACCAAATAGTTCTTCGTTAAATTCAAACCCTTGCTGAGCAAGTTTAGTTAAGCTGGCGGTATATTGCCGGGCAAAGTAATTAAATGCCTGGCTGGATGAATCAATTTTTTGTTTTATTAGCCCTTGCCCCCAGTTTACACAACCTCGCGGGTAATAATCGTCGTACTCTTCGCATTCGTATAAACCCGAATATGAGCTACAACTTAGTTGGTTTTTAATACAATAACTAGGCTTAGGAAATACACTTTGCTGTTGCCAATGCTCAAGCTTATCTGCATCAATATTGAGTGCCTGGCATAGCTCGTCGGTATGATAAAAATGGGTTGTTAAGTACTGAGATAAACGCATAAAAGCTCGCCTAATATTAAAAATACAAACACTGTTTATATATACAGTTGTTCATTTTGTATTATCAAACTTAATATTACAAGCCATTTTATTACAAAATATGCGTTTACATCTGCAAAAGCACACATAAATATGGTACAAATAGCGCAAGTTTTATAAAGAATGATTTTTTATGCGCAGCCTAGAACAAATTAAACAAGCAAGTCTTATTACAGCAATTAAAACACCTTATTTATCGAGTGGCGAAATTGACCTTGCAACATACGATCGCCTTGTTGAGTTACAAATAGCAGCTGGGGTTGACGGTATCGTTGTAGGCGGCACTACCGGCGAAGGCCAGTTAATGAACTGGGAAGAGCACTTAATGCTCATAGCGCATAGCGTAAATAAGTTTAGCAGTAAGCTGGTAATTGTAGGTAATACGGGCAGTAATAATACCCGAGAAGCTATTAAAGCCACTAAATATGGTTTTGCCAGTGGTATGGATGCTGCGTTGCAAATTAACCCTTATTATGGGCGCACCTCTATTGCGGGTGTAAAAGAGCATTTAAAGCGTGTTCTTGATATTGGCCCTGCATTTATTTACAACGTAGCGGGGCGTACAGGACAAGACTTAACGCCTGATATTATTGAACCATTAGCAAAGCACGAGCATTTTATTGGTGTTAAAGAGTGTGGTGGTAACGAACGTATAGCTCATTATGAGAAGCAAGGCATAGCGTGTTGGTCGGGTAATGATGATGAAAGCCACGATGCTCGTCATACTCATGGCGCTCATGGGGTTATTTCGGTTAGTTCTAATCTTATGCCAGAATTGTTTCGCCAGTTAATGGATGCGCCAAATGATGCGCTAAATACGTCATTACAACCATTAATAAATTGGTTGTTTTGCGAGCCAAATCCAATTGCGATTAATACTGCACTCATGATGACAGAGGCAGTTAAACCGGTATTTAGATTACCTTACTTACCCCTTAACGACGCACAGCAACAACAAGGTGAAAAGTTGATTAATCAGCTAAGCGCAAGTGATGTTGTTGGTGGCCATGCTCGCTGCATAAATGAACAAGAATTCTTTTTAATATCATAGAATTATTAGCCAGCGCTGAATGAAAATTCAGCGCTGGCTTTTTTTATTGTTTATTTTACTTTTTTTGTTAAAAAATGTAAGATCCTGCGTCCTATCATTAACTAAATATGTATATTTGTGAAATTTGTTGTTGAACAACTCGCTACATGGATCCAGCCAGAACAGCGACAAATAGAAAGCGATCATTGGTATGATAACTCGCCTATAACGCTTGATTGGGTTGCACCTATGCAACGCCGGCGTATGACTCGTTTTAGCAAAATGGTATTACACAGTACCCAGCAAGTAAGTAGCGCTGATCAGTATACTAATTTATCGGCGGTGTTCTCATCGCGCCACGGGGACTTTCATAAAACAGCCAATTTATTAGTTGATATAGTTAATCAGCAACCATTATCGCCCACAGGTTTTGGCCTGAGTGTGCATAATGCCGCAGCCGGACTTTTTAGTATTATAAAAAGTAATACCTGTGCAATGAATGCTATTGCAGCAGGGGCTGAGAGTTTTATGTGTGCAATTGTAGAGGCCTACATTCGCCTTGTTGATAGCAATGAGCCGTACATGTTAGTAGTCCATAGCGATGAAATCCTCCCCGATATATATAACCAATTTGCTGACGAGCTACAAATTACTCATTCCATTGCTATGATAGTGCGCCTTGCTCAAGCAAATGAGCCGTGCTTTAGTTTAAATAAAGTACTTAACCCTGCTGCAAAAAGTAGTAACTTACCAATGAGCCTGCAAGGTGCTAAAGCCCTACGCGATAAAAAAAGTGCGATATTAACCCACACTACATTGGCTCATCATTGGCAACTTACCTACCATGATTAAACACATTATAAGAATAACAGGGCTTTGTTGGCGTGTGCTTGCAACCGGTGTTTGTTTTAGCGTGTTTGGCATAGGTGGTTTAGTACTAACATTAGTGGTTTTTCCGCTGCAAAACGTATTAGAAGCAGATGTAAACACCCGTAAAAACAGAGCAAGAGCGACAGTACATTACTGTTTTAAATTTTTTGTTGGATTAATGCATTACACAGGCGTTATTCGTTTTAATATTAAAGACAAAACCCAGCTTGCTAATTTAAACGGAAAATTAGTACTTGCCAATCACCCCTCTTTAATTGATGTGGTTGTGCTTATATCTGTGATTAAAAATGCAGATTGCGTAGTAAAAGCCCATTTATTTAAAAACCCCTTTATGCGCGGTGTAATTAAAAGTACTGGTTATATAAGTAACGAAGATCCAGAAGGTTTATTACGTGAATGTGAGCGCAGTATAAGCAAAGGAAATAACTTAATAGTTTTTCCTGAAGGCACACGTTCACAGCCCCATACTGCACTTAAGTTTAAACGAGGAGCGGCCAATATAGCACTTAGATGTAATGTGCCAATCGCCACAGTATTAATAAAAATGCAGCCTAATACCTTAACCAAGGGTACACCTTGGTATAAAGTAGCGCCTTATCAAGCGCACTTTAGCTTGCAGCTGGCCAGCAAGCAGTTTAACAGTAACCTGCCTTATGTTAGTGACACACCCGCTATACAATCTCGGCATTTAACTAACAGCTTACAACATTATTTTACAGAAGAACTGAGCAATTTATGACTGAATTAAAAGTACAAATTAAACAATTAATTATATCCAGCCTTGATCTAGAAGATATGACAACTGCAGACATTGCTGATGATGAAGCATTATTTGTTGATGGTTTAGGGCTCGATAGCATAGATGCACTAGAACTTGGTTTGGCAATAAAAAAACAATTTGATGTGAAAATAGATGCCAATTCAGAGCAAACAAAAGCGCACTTTGCCTCGGTGAATTCTTTAGCACACTTTATAGAACAAGCACGTTCTTAAATTATAAAAATATATAGGAATAACAATGAAAACCGCTGCTGAAATTTATGATGTATTACACGGCATTTTAGAAAACGATTTTGAGATAGACCCAGCCGACATAAACCTAGACGCCAACTTATATCAAGACCTTGATTTAGACAGCATTGACGCTGTTGACTTGGTAGTAAAACTAAGAGAAATCACCGGTAAAAAAATTGATCCTGATGCATTTAAGCAAGTACGTACTGTGCAAAATGTAGTTAGCGAAATAGAAAAGCTCGTTAACTAAATAAATGCTTAAAGCCTTGTTAACCACCCTTATTATGCTTTGTTTGGCCTGCTACCCAGTTATTGTGTATGTGGGCCTGACGCAGTTTAATAGCCAACTGCTATCGATCGTATTATTATTTTTGCTTGCACTACGCTTGTGGTTAAGCAAAGCATTATTTGACAAAATGCCGTGGTTAAAGCCAGCGACATTTTTAGCTGTGATAGCAATCGTATTGTCAAAAGTGTTCGACAGTGATGTGGGTTTACGTTTATACCCGGTGATTATTAACACTGTGATGTTGCTCGTGTTTAGCTACTCACTTTATAAAGGGCCATCAATAATAGAAACCTTTGCCCGCATCACTGAGCCTGAGCTCGATGAGCAAGGTGTGCAATACACTAAAAAAGTAACTCAGTTGTGGTGCGTTTTTTTTATAGTTAATGGTGGTATTGCCTTATATACCAGCCTGTTTGCTAGTTTGGCAGTGTGGGCTTTTTATAATGGTGTGATTGCTTATGTAGCTATGGGCGTGTTGTTTGCCTTAGAGTGGCTAGTCAGGCTAAAAGTAAAAAGGAAAGCGCGTGTTTAGTACCTTTCAAAGTAAAGTATTTCAAAGTAATAATGTTAGTGTGTGCTTTAATCATGAAAATAAGGCAGTGACACAACGCCAGTTTGTTAGCGATGTTAATCGGCTATTAGCTAAGTATTTACCGGGCACAGCGCCCACATCTGTGGTGTTATATAGCACTAACACTTATAAGTTTGCGGTGAGTTTAATGGCACTCACCTTGCGCGGTTGCACGGTTATACTGCCACCTAATGGTCAACCCGAAACACTCAAAGCCTTACTACAGCAAACGCCTTGTTTTTTAGGTGACTCAGAGCTTGTTGAACCACTGGGTATTGACTTTATCAATATAGAAAACTTGCCTGAACAGCCTGGCTTTTTTCCTTTAGCGCAACTTGTTTGGCCCAAAGAAGGGAACTTGGTGTTTTATACCTCGGGATCAACAGGTAAAGCTAAGCCAATTGTAAAGTCGTGGCAAACAATTAACAAAGAGCTGAGCATTTTATCAAGCAGTTATGCGTTAAAATGTATGCCAATGTTTATTGCTAGCGTATCGCATCAGCATATTTACGGGCTGCTATTTAGGTTGTTATGGCCACTTAGTACCGGACATGTCGTTGATACCGATTTACTACACTACCCAGAGCATATAGCCGCCAAGCTCAAGGACGCTAAACAAGTAGTGTTAATTTCTAGCCCCGCACAGCTAAAACGATTACGCGCAGACAACGTATTAATTGAACAAAAATCTCACTTACAATGGATATTTTCATCTGGTGGGCCGCTGGCAAACGAAGATGCAGTATCGCTATTCAGTCAGTTAAATAAACCAATAACACAAGTGTTTGGCAGTACCGAAACCGGTGGTATAGCGTATCGACAAGTTACCTCGCTTGAAACCGTGAGCTCGTGGCAGCCGTTTTCAGGTATAAAAATGAGTGTTGGCACAAACGATAGACTCCTTTTAAATTCACCGTTAGTGAACCACAAAGATTACCCGCTTGACGATAGAGGTTTGGTGCTTAAAAGTGGTCAATTTAAACTGCTTGGTCGATTAGACCGAATCATAAAATTAGAAGAAAAACGCCTCAGTTTGGATGAACTAGAACACCACCTAGCAAGCAGTGAGTGGGTAAACGACGTTAAAGTAATTGTATTACCTGGGGCAAGGCAAGTAATAGGTGCGGTAGTTGTGCTTAGCCAGCAAGGGGTAAAACATTTACAAAGTGAAAGTAAATTAGCCACTAATAAGCTTTTAAAAGAGCATGCACTAACGCGTTTTGAGCGCATTTGTACGCCTAAAAAGTGGCGTTTTATAGAGCAGTTACCTTATAACAGCCAAGCTAAATTAAACTTAAAAGCATTGGAGCACCTTTTTGACAAAGTTGATTAAAACGCAGCCGCAACTACTTAAATGTGAGCAAACCGAGCAAGGTTATCAATTAAGTTTATTTGTGCCCAAGGATTTAGATTACTTTAATGGCCATTTTAAAGACGGCCCTATTTTAGCAGGCGTAGTGCAGCTAGATTGGGCGGTTGCTGCAATTTGTAAGCAGTATAATATTCAATTAGCGGTAAAGAATGTCGAAGTGCTAAAGTTTCAGGTGGTGATTACGCCGGGCCTTACTATGGTATTAGCCATAGAGCAAAAAGCGCTTAATAAGTATGTGTTTTCTTATCGCTCGGCTAAGGGGCAACATGCATCTGGGAGGATTGTTTTTGAAAGTGTTGTTTAAATGAATAAGTTTTGTATTGTGATTCCAAACTACAATCATACCTCAGTGATAGCGGAGGTATTAACCAGCCTTGCTGAATATAACTTACCAATTATTATGGTTGATGATGCAAGCAATGATGCAGCTAAAGCAGTGTTTTCTGCACTTGCACAGCAGCATCCGTTACTTACCATTGTTACCCATGAGCACAACCAAGGTAAAGGTGGGGCGGTACAAAGCGGTTTGCATTATGCGTATCAGCAAGGGTATTCCCATGCTATTCAAGTTGATGCCGACGGCCAGCATAATTTGGCCGATTTAGTGCAGCTTTTGCGCCTGTCAAACGCAAATCCACAGGCATTAGTAAGCTGTTGCCCAATATACGACGCTTCAGTGCCTAAGCATCGCTATTTAGCTCGATACTTAACCCATGTGTGGGTATGGATTGAAACCCTTAGTTTTGAAATTGTTGACTCTATGTGTGGCTTTAGAGTGTATCCGCTGGGAGCCTGCGAAAAACTGTTAAAAGAAGTTAAGCTGGGCAAGCGGATGGACTTTGATCCTGAAATATTAGTGCGTTTATATTGGCGTAATGTGCCGTTTATATTTTTACCTAGCCAAGTGATCTATCCAGAAAATGGGCTTTCTCACTTTCAGCCATTGCACGACAACGTGCGTATATCTTGGCTACACACGCGATTGTTTTTTGGTATGTTAGTGCGCTCGCCTTGGCTTATAGCACACAAATTAAAGAGACGTTATGGCCGTTAAACATTGGTCTAAAATGCAAGAGCGCGGTAATTATTTAGGCATTCAAACTCTGCTATTTACACATAAAATACTGGGTCGCAAAGGGCTGTGGCTAATTTTGTTTCCTGTGGTGGTGTATCTCTTTATTACTGGTAGGGTTGCCCGTGCTGCTTCAAAACAGTTTTTACAGCAAGTTAATTTGTACACCGGCACTGGGCAAAGCGTGACACTTAAGCAGCAACTAAAGCACTTTTGTAGTTTTGCCGACAGCGCCTTTGATAAAATAGATGGTTGGCTTGGGCGTATTAGCTTAAGTGATATTGAATATACCAACGAGCATTTATTTAGCCAATTAAATGAGCAACGCCAAGGGGCTATTTTTATTGGCTCGCATTTGGGTAATTTAGAAGTGTGCCGAGCGCTTAGCCAACATCGCAGTGGCAAAGTTATTAACGTGCTGGTGTTTACTCATCATGCAGTTGAATTTAATAAAATGCTGAAAAAAATTAACCCCAACGTAGCGGTTAATTTAATTCAAGTAACTGACTTAGGCCCAGGTTTAGCTATTTTATTGAAAGAAAAAATTGAGCAAGGCGAAATTATTGTTATTGTTGGCGATCGCACCAGTACCACCACTGCCGCGCGCTCTGTACAAGTGCCTTTTTTAGACAAGCCAGCCCCGTTTTCTCAAGGACCTTTTATTTTAGCGGCATTACTTGATTGCCCAGTTTATTTTTT
Source organism: Pseudoalteromonas sp. 120-MNA-CIBAN-0494 (assembly GCF_040308885.1). Taxonomy (NCBI): domain Bacteria; kingdom Pseudomonadati; phylum Pseudomonadota; class Gammaproteobacteria; order Alteromonadales; family Pseudoalteromonadaceae; genus Pseudoalteromonas; species Pseudoalteromonas sp. 120-MNA-CIBAN-0494. The sequence goes on along the minus strand of NZ_JBEOOE010000009.1, from coordinate 16,977 downwards.
GTTTTGTTTAAAAGATAAGAAAATCAATAAGTACCACGTAATATTTGAGCAATACAGCAATAGCTTAAAAATGCCACGCACCCAACGACAGGCAATTTTAAACCAAGTTATTACAGACTATGCGCAGCGTTTAGGTCACTATGCGGCGCAATATCCTTATCAATGGTTTAATTTTTACGATTTTTGGCAAAATGATCAGCAAGTCGCCCGCGATCAAGCAAAGGAGAAATAGAAGTGCCAGTTCAAAACACACAGCTTTTTGGTCAGCAGCGATTATCAATCGAAAACATTGTTGATATTGCACATAACCACACCCAAGTGCAAATTAGTGGTTGCAGCGAATTTAGTAGCAAAATTAATAGTGCGCTGAGTTTTTTAGATACATTATTAAAAGAAGACGGCGTTATTTACGGTGTAACGACCGGTTATGGCGACTCAGTAACCGTAGCAGTACCATTAAATTTAGTAGATGAACTCCCCCTACATTTAACGCGATTTCATGGATGTGGACTAGGCGATGTATTTAATAAAGTACAAGGACGAGCAATTTTAGCCACGCGGCTTACGTCTTTATCGCAAGGCTACTCGGGTATTAGCTGGGAAATGCTGAATTTACTGCGCGACTACTTAAATCACGATATTGTACCGGTTATTCCTCAAGAGGGATCGGTAGGTGCCAGTGGCGACTTAACGCCATTATCTTATGTTGCTGGTGCTATGATAGGCGAGCGCGACGTATATTATAAAGACACCGTACGTAATAGCTTAGCGGTAATGCAAGAAGTTGGCTTAACGCCGCTCGTGCTGCGCCCAAAAGAAGGCCTTGCAATAATGAATGGCACCGCGGTAATGACCGCATTAGCCTGCTTAGCCTTCGACAGAGCCAATTATTTAGCCAAATTAGCCAGTCGTATTACCGCCATTGCTAGCTTAGCGCTCAAAGGAAATAGCCATCATTTTGATGAAATTTTATTCTCGGTAAAACCTCACCCAGGGCAGCAGCAAATAGCACGTTGGATCAGAGATGATTTAAATCATCACGACCATCCACGTAATGCCGACCGCCTGCAAGATCGCTACTCAATTCGCTGTGCACCGCATGTTATTGGTGTGCTGCATGACAGCTTGCCGTTTTTTAGGCAAATGATCGAAAACGAATTAAACTCAGCCAACGACAACCCAATTATTGATGGCGAAGGGGAGCATGTACTGCACGGCGGGCATTTTTATGGCGGCCACATTGCCATGGCAATGGACAGCATGAAAACCGCAGTAGCTAACTTAGCTGATTTAGCCGATCGACAAATAGCCTCATTGGTTGATACTAAATATAACAATGGTTTGGCGTCTAATTTATCCGACAGTGCCCCTGAGCGTCGTTATATAAATCATGGTTTTAAAGCGGTACAAATTGGTGCCAGTGCTTATACTGCTGAGGCATTGAAATTAACTATGCCTGCCAGTGTATTTTCGCGCTCTACCGAGTGTCACAATCAAGACAAAGTAAGTATGGGTACCATAGCCTCGCGCGATTGTTTACGTATTTTACAGCTTACCGAGCAAGTGATGGCCAGTACCTTATTAGCCGCTATTCAAGGGTTAAGGCTGCGAATTAAACAAGGCGAATTAGAATTTACGAGTTTAACTGACGATATGCAGCATATGTATAGCGATATAACAGGTTACTTTGAAAACCTGACCGAAGACAGACCAATGGAAGCGGTGCTAAGACAAACTATTAGCTATATTCAAAGCAAACGCTGGGCGCTTTATGAATAATAAAGACGCATTACTTTCGCACAGCGTAGAAATAGAAATCCCTTTTCATGATTGCGATCCAATGAATGTAGTGTGGCATGGTAATTACCCACGCTATTTAGAAATTGCTCGTTGTGAGTTACTCAGAATATTTGACTACGACTACCTGCAAATGAAAGACTCTGGATTTGCGTGGCCCATTGTTGATATGCAAATTAAATACGTAGCATCAGCTGTATTTACACAAAAAATTAAAGTGGCAGCGTATTTAAAAGAGTATGAAAACCGCTTACGTATTGATTATGTTATTACCGATGCAATCAGTAATAAGCGCATTACCAAGGCGTCCACTACACAAGTGGCGGTAGAAATTAGCTCCAAAGAAATGCAATTTGTTTCACCCCCAATACTTTATGAAAAACTAGCCCCTTTTTTAAAGTAGCTGGCAATTAAAGGAGAAGGAATGACAATGTTTAAATTATTTATAACCAGCGTATTGCTGCTATTTTGTAGTGCATTGCAAGCAAACACTGTATCGCAGGTAAATACCACATTAAAGGCTGATATAGTAACGGGTGAGTTTAAACAATATAAACAACTTGCTGGTTTTGCATCGCCGTTCGTCTCCTCTGGAGTGTTTTCTCTAAATGCCAAAAAGCTAGTATGGCAAGTAGAACAACCGGTAAAAAGCGCATTGATTGTAGAAAATGGCCAGGTATTGGTTGAAAATGCTAAAGGGGAGTTTGTACCACAGCCAGGCAGTGAGCAGTTTGTAGGGCTTTTAACTGACTTACTCAGTGTAGATATGAGCGCCCTTGCAACACGCTTTAGTATAAAAGCGCAAAACAATTGCCTGCAACTAACCCCAAAAGAAGCGTTGTTACAGCAATTATTTAGCCACTTTACTTTGTGTGAAAGTGATAAAACGGTACACAGCATCATCCTTTATGAGCATTCAGGTAGTAAAACAACTATTGAGTTTAGTTACCCTGAGCAGCCTTAACGGCTCAATCGTTTAAATAGTTAATTAATGGAATAGTGGATTGAAGAAACGAATTGGCATTGTTTTTATTTGGTTTAGTGGTTTAATTTTGCTTTTAACCAGTATATTTTGGCTGACTAAACCTACATTTAGTGCTGATATGTTTAGTTTGCTGCCAAAATCGCATTCTCAATTAGCTTATGGCGAACAGCTGTTTTTTGAAAAAAATGCCCACCGTGTGGTGTTTTCATTTACTGGTGAACAAAAAAATAACGCCCACGATGAATTTAACAATTGGCTTGAGCAGCAAGATATAACAAGCACATTTAATTTTCCCTCTATAAACGCTTTAACAACCACATTTGCGCCTTATAAATATGCACTATTAAGTAAGCCCTATAAGCAAAAAATAGCAGACAAAGCCAGCTTTGAGCAGTTTTACCTGCAGCAATTAAATCAGTTAGGATCGCCATTTGTTAGTGCTACATTAAGTACTGATATTAGTTTAAGTTTAGCTGGCTTTATTAGCGAAAACTTAAGCCAAAGCCAAGTTTTTACTATTAAACAAAACCGCCTCACTCGCCAGTATGAGGGGGTTGAATATGCAATGCTTTTTGCCACACTGCCAGAGCCAAACTTGAGCATTAATAATGCAATTAGCTTAGCTGCTAAAATTAAAACGCAAATAAACACCCTAAGTAAAGCGTACCCAAATACCACTATTTCCTATTCAGGGGTGCTGTTTCATACGGCTGAAAATGCCCAACAAGCAAAATACGAAATGAGTTTGTTTGGTGGTATCAGCCTAATGGCACTAATGGTTATGGTGTTTTGGGTATTTAGAGCGATTAGCAGTATTTTATTAGCGAGCTTTACAGTGCTTAGTGCATTAATGGGCGGTGCTATTGTTATGTTATTGGTGTTTAACAGCATTCACTTATTAACCTTGGTATTTGCCGTAACCTTAATAGGCATTGCTATTGATTACGCCTTTCATGGCATGACCGATTTAGCCAAAGTAGCAAATGAGGCTGCACAGCAAGCCACTTCTAACGGCTATAGCAAAGGGGTGAAATCAGCGTTATTACTCTCCTTTATTACTACCGCATTAGGCTACAGCTGCTTATTAGGTGCACCGTTAACTTTATTAGCGCAAGTGGCAGTGTTTGTTATAGCGGGCTTATTTAGTGCATGGCTGTTTACTGTGTTAATTTTACCATTTTGGCAGCAAACACTGCGTGTATCGACATCAAGTTTATTACTCAGTAAAAAAATAACGCGGGTGTTTTTGTACTGTAATAAAATAAAAAAACCACTGTTTATTGCGCTAAGTATAGTGCTTGCAAGCTTATTGATATTGAAACCGATTGAGTTTAATGATGATATTAGATTGCTTAATGCCAGCTCTGAGCAGCTAATGGCAAGTGAAAAAAAACACTTAACTTTACTAGAACAATGGCGCAGCCATATAGTATTTATTATTGGCGACAATGCACAACACGTGTTACAAAAACAACAGCGGTTAGTTAGCGATTTAACCGCGAGTAACCCGCATATTAAACACAATGCCATTAACCGATGGCTGCCTAGTATTGAGCAGCAAAAAAATAATTTAGCGGTGTTTAATCAAGCTAAAAAAAGTGGTGTATTTGCACTCACCGAGCAATTAACTGGGCGGCAATTAAGTAGCGGGCCCGCGCAATTTATTACCTATAACGCATTATTAAATAGCGAATTTAAACCCTTATTGTTAGCGCAAATGCATGTTGAGCCGCAGCAAGCCATAACCTGGATGACAATTACCAATATTAATACACAGAGCTTAAGCGCCGCGCTTTTAGAAGATGATGGCTTATTGCTATATAATAAACCGCAGCAAATTAGTGCGTTATTAAGCGATTACCGAGCATACTTATTGTTAAGTTTAGTGCTTGCAGGGACCATTAGTTGGTTACTTTTTAGTTGGCGTTTTGGCGTAAAAATTGCCACTTTACAACTGTTAAGCTTGTTATTAGTGGTTGTTAGCATGCTGTGGGTGTGTAATGCAATTCAAGGCAGCCTGTCGTTATTTAACATGTTGGGCGCGTTGCTAGTGGTAGCCTTAGCTATTGACTACCTTGTTTTTTATCAAATAAATAAGTTACAGCCAAAAAATATATTGGCAATTAGTTTATCTGCAGCGTCTTCTATGTGGGTGTTTGGTATGTTAAGTGCCTCAAGCACCCCTGCTATTTTTAGTTTTGGACTTACCGTAATGGTAGGGATTTTAGCGGTATATATTTTATCGCCGCTGAGTGTATTACCCTCGCAAAAGGAAGGATAAAGTGAATAACCCTGAGCAGTTTGATGTTGTTGTAATTGGTGCGGGCCCCTCTGGCGCACTTGCAAGTAGCCTTTTAGTGCAAAAAGGCTGGCGAGTATTAGTACTTGAGCAACAGATTTTTCCGCGCTTTACTATAGGTGAGAGCTTGTTACCGCAATGTATGGAGTATTTGGCCGACGCTAATTTAGTCGCTCCATTGCATGAACACGCTGCTAGTTTGGGGTTTCAGTTTAAAAACGGCGCTGCGTTTCATCGAGCGGGTGAAAATACCGCGATTAATTTTACCGAAAAATCATCACCAGGGCCAGGTACTACTTATCAAGTGAAAAGAGGGCTGTTTGATAAATTACTAGCCGATAATGCACAGCTGCAAGGGGCTGTTATTCGTTATCAGCACAGTGTTAAAGACTACAAGGTTACTGATGTTTTTGAAAACAGTTCCGATAAAAACAATACCGATAAAAATGGTGGTGCAACCTTATTAGTACACGACGCGCAGCAGCAGCCTTACCAAGTTCAAGCACGCTTTGTGTTAGATGCCAGCGGCTTTGGCCGAGTATTACCTAAACTACTAAACTTAGAGCTACCCTCTAACTTTCCGGTACGCAGTGCTTACTTTAGCCACTTTGTAGATAATATTAGCGATGAAAATTTTGATCGTAATAAAATCCTCATTACCGTACACCCAGAGCATCGAGATATATGGTATTGGCTAATTCCCTTTAGTGATGGCACCGCAAGTATTGGTGTTGTAGCAGAGTCTGAGCGTTTTAATGACGATGAAGCAGAGGTAATATTAAATCGCTTTTTAGAGCAAGATCCACATTTAAAAGCACTGCTAGCTAAACGCGAATTAATTGGGCCAGCTCGCAGCATAACAGGCTACTCCTCTAATGTGAGTAAGCTGTATGGACAGCACTTTGCGCTATTAGGCAATGCGGGAGAGTTTTTAGATCCGGTGTTTTCATCAGGAGTAACCATTGCGCTTAAATCAGCAAGTTTAATTGCCCCTTTGGTCGATCAGTATTTAAAAGGTGAGACGATTGACTTTGAGCAGCATTATGCAAAACCGCTACAAGCGGGAGTTAACTGTTTTAGAACTTTTGTTACAGGCTGGTACGATACGCGCTTTCAAGACGTAATATTTCATACAGAGCAAAACAAACAAGTGCGAGAAATGATCAGTGCAATTTTAGCCGGATACGCATGGGACACGAGTAACCCATTTGTTGCACAAAGTGAGCGCCGCTTAAATGTGCTAGCTCAGCTGTGCCGAAACTAATATGTTGAAATTAATATGTTTAAACTAATACTCCAGCGTGCATTGCTATTGCTAACCTGCATAGTGCTGTCAGCCTGTGCGAGTCAGTTTAGTTCCAGTGCAGCTATAAGCATAGCACCTGCGGCTAGCCTAAATTTAAATAGCATGGCGCCATCAATGTATGGCCGCTCTTGGCAACAAGTGTTATTTATTACCACTGGGCAAGAGCAGCATACCTTGTTATCGCAATTGGCGGTTAATGAGGCGGGAGGGGTCAAGTTGCTGATGATGACCAGCCAGGGCTTTCCAATTGTAGAGCTTGAAAAATCACCCAAAGAGCCAATTAAAGCTAAAAAAATGCTTGTAGGCGTCGATATAAATCCTGCTTATGTATTGGCCGACATTGCCTTAGTACATTGGCCTGTTGCGTTTATAAATGAGCAGCTGAGCGGCGCACTGGTGGAACAAGTAGGCACACACAGACAAGTACTACAAAATCATAAAACCCTGATCACCATTGACTATAACGATGATGCAATTACGCTGCATAATATTGTACGTGATTATAAAATAATATTTAAAAAGGTAACTCAGTGACATATTGGCTAAATAACTTAGGTATTGTTAGTGCGATGGGAGTAGGCCCGCAGGCAACTCTCGATAGCTTAAACAGTTATAACTCTGCAACGCCTATATTAACTCTAAATTCTACACTTAGCGCGCAACAACAGCCGTTATATGTTGGCCAAGTAACCTCGGTTGCGTTGGCGCAAAAAAAACGTATAAATACCTTTATTGATATGTGTTTAGCGCAACTACAAACAACTATTGAGCAATTTTCGCATATCGATAAATCCCGTATTGCGGTGGTGTTAGGCACGAGTACTTCGGGTATTGCAGATGGTGAACGGGCTCGTACTCATTTTGAACACACAGCGCAATGGCCAAATGACTTTCATTATTATGACCAAGAACTTGCCACCCCAGCACACTATATTGCGCAAAAGCTTGATGCAAAGGGACCCTGTTATAGTATTTCTACAGCCTGTACATCAAGCGCAAAAGCATTACTAAGTGCCCGCGCACTGCTAAAAGCTGATATGGCCGATGTTGTTATATGCGGTGGCGTTGACACCCTATGCCAACTTACTCTCAATGGTTTTGATTCGTTAGCGTCGTTAAGTAGCGGAGTTTGCCAGCCGTTTTCAAGTAACCGAGACGGCATTAATATTGGTGAAGGCGCAGCATTATTTGTAATGAGTAAAGGCGTAAGCGCAATTACAGATAAAGCAATTGCACTGTACGGTGGCGGCGAAAGCTCTGATGCACATCATATTTCAGCGCCCGATCCCAATGGTATGGGCGCGCAATCTGCAATGCAAAAAGCACTAAAACAAGCGCAATTAGCTGCCCATGAAATTGACTACATAAATGCACACGGTACCGCAACGCTAAAAAATGATGAAATGGAGGCACTTGCAATTAATCGTGTGTTTGGCAACAATACGCCACTTAGCTCAAGCAAGCACTTAACTGGGCATACCTTAGGAGCTGCAGGCGCAATTGAAGCCGCGCTATGCTGGCTACTTCTTAAAGAGCAAGGCCAGTATGCATTGCCGTATAACGTATTATCAACAGGCGGTAACTTGGCCGATGTAAAAATAATAAAACAAGCATTTAAGCCCAAATTGCGTTACTGCTTGTCAAACTCATTTGCCTTTGGTGGCAATAACGCCAGTTTAATTTTAGGTATTGCCGATGAATGAGCTGAGCAGTAATCATTACGCAATTGAGCAGTTGCTTGCCCACGACGCACCAATGATTTTAATTGACACTTTAACGCATTATAGCGCAGAGAGTGCGCGTTGCCAGGTAACGATTACACCGCAAAGTGCGTTTTATAATGCCGATATTGCCGGTGTACCCAGTTATATTGGGGTTGAGTATATGGCGCAGTCAATAGCCGCTTACGCAGGCGCATTAGCAAACGATGCAAATGAGCCTCCTAAAATAGGCTTTTTAATTGGTACGCGTAAATATCAAACCCATCAAGCGTGTTTTAAAGTTAATAGTAGTTTAACTATTAAAGTGCATAAGCTATATCAAGAAGAGTCGGGATTGAGTGTGTTTGAATGCCAAATAATCCACGGCGATACATTAGCATGTGAAGCAAAAATTAATGTTTTTCAGCCCGAAAATCCGCTGGAATTTATAAGAGATAATCAATGACAAAACGAATTTTAGTCACAGGTTCAAGCCGTGGCATAGGCAGGGCTATTGCGCTTAAATTAGCATCCCAAGGGTATGACATTACAGTGCATTGTAAAAATGGTGTGGCAGATGCACAAGCAACTTGCGCAGCAATACAGGCATTAGGCCAAGCTACTAGCTTATTACAATTTGATGTATGCGACAGAGCCGCCGCCAAAGCACAAATAGAGCAAGACATAGCCCAGCATGGTGCTTATTATGGCGTGGTATGTAACGCAGGTATTACCAATGATATGGCGTTTCCGGCTATGCAAGGCGAGGACTGGGATTGCGTTATTCGTACCGGGCTTGATGGCTTTTATAATGTGGTGCACCCCACGGTAATGCCTATGGTGCAAAACCGTAAAGGTGGGCGTATTGTAACCATGGCTTCTGTATCGGGCATTGCCGGTAACCGTGGGCAAGTAAATTACAGTGCAGCAAAAGCCGGTATTATTGGCGCTACAAAAGCGTTGTCGTTAGAGTTGGCTAAGCGAAAAATAACCGTAAACTGCGTTGCACCTGGGTTAATAGAAACCGCAATGACTGACGAGTTACCGGTAGACGAAATGCTAAAAATGATCCCGCTTAAGCGTATGGGCACAGTAGAGGAAGTTGCGGGTACTGTGGCATTTTTAATCTCAGATGATGCGGCCTACATTACCCGCCAAGTCATTTCAGTTAACGGCGGTATGGTGTAATGAAGCGCGTTGTAGTGACAGGTATGTCGGTGATCACCGCACTTGGCGATGAATGGTCGGTATTTAAACAAGCACTGATCAGAGGCGAAAATGCAGTGACCACTATGCCACAGTGGGACAAAGCACCAGAGCTTAATACGCGTTTAGCGGCGCCGGTTACTCATTTTGAGCGACCGAGTCATTATAAACGTAAACAAATACGCTCAATGGGGCGAGTGGCGCTTATGTCAACACGCGCTACAGAGTGCGCGTTAGAGCAAGCCCAGTTACTCAATCATAGTAGCTTAACCGATGGCTCTACGGGGGTTTCTTATGGTTCATCTATAGGGTCAACCCCGCCGTTACTCGCGTTTGCTAATATGATGGAGTCGGGCTCTATGTCTGGGGTAACAGCCACTAGTTATATTCAAATGATGGCGCATACTGCTCCGGTTAATGTTGGAGTGTTTTTTGGCTTAAAAGGGCGAGTGATCACCACAAGCTCAGCTTGTACCTCAGGCTCACAAGGTATTGGTTATGCCTATGAAGCAATAAAATTTGGTCGTCAAAAGGTGATGGTTGCTGGTGGTGCAGAGGAGTTATGTATTACCGAAGCCGCAGTATTTGATACCTTATATGCTACCAGCACAAAAAACGACACACCCAAGTTAACCCCCAGGCCATTTGATAAAGACCGTGATGGATTAGTGATTGGCGAAGGTGCTGGCACACTGATTTTAGAAGAGTATGAACACGCAAAAGCGCGCGGTGCCACTATACTGGCAGAGGTGGTTGGTTTTGGTTGTAATAGTGATGGTGAGCATGTTACTCAACCTACCTCTAAAACAATGCAAATAGCGATTGAACAAGCCCTACACGATGCAAATTTAACCGCCCAGCAAATTGGTTATGTAAGTGCGCATGGCACCTCAACCGATCGAGGCGATATAGCAGAGTCGCATGCCACTTTTAACGCATTAGGGGCAAAACCCATTAGCTCTTTAAAAAGTTATTTAGGCCACACTTTGGGCGCATGCGGTGCTATTGAAGCGTGGGCGACGATTAATATGATGAATGATAACTGGTTTGCCCCCACAATAAACCTCACCGAGGTGGATAACGAGTGCGCTCAACTTGACTATATAACCGAGCAAGGGCGAGAAATTAACACCGATTATGTAATGAGTAATAACTTTGCTTTTGGCGGTATTAATACCTCTTTAATATTTAAACGCTATAAAACAGATTAAACCATGCAAAAGTAAAGTAATGACTAACTGTTAGCACTTTTTTACTGTATAATTTGCGACCCTTGATAATGTGGCCGCAGGTTATACACCATGAATTTTAAATCTTTTAGTTTTGCTCCTGAACTTGTTCAGGCGTTAGACGAACTTAACTATCACACCCTTACGCCCATTCAGCGCGCAGCAATTCCTGCTGTTCGTAAAGGTAAAGACGTTTTAGCAAGTGCACAAACGGGGACGGGTAAAACCGCCGCGTTTGCGCTACCAATTATTCAAAAATTATTTGAGTCTGAAGTAAGCACTACTAATGCTCCGCATGCTTTAGTTTTAGCGCCTACGCGCGAACTTGCAGAGCAAATAGCAAATAACTTTAAAGACTTCGCAAAACACACTTCGTTAAAAGTAGTCAGCTTATTTGGCGGTGTTAACACCGCAGGCCAAGCTAATGCACTTAAAGAAGGTGTTGATATTGTAGTAGCAACACCAGGGCGTTTACTTGATCATATTCGCTTAGGTAACTTAAGCCTTGCCAGCGTAAAGCATTTAGTACTTGATGAAGCAGACCGTATGCTCGATATGGGCTTTATTGAAGAGATGCAAGGCGTTATAAAAAGCTGCGCTGACGATCGTCAAATCTTGTTATTTTCAGCCACTTTCCCAGCAGCAATTAAACAGTTTGCATCTAAAGTATTAAAACAGCCAGAAATAGTACGTGTTGATCAAACAAACAGTACTGCTAGCACTGTAGCGCATGTGGTTTACCCAGTTGAAGAGCGCCGTAAGCAAGAGCTGCTTTCTGAGCTAATTGGTAAGAAAAACTGGCAGCAAGTGTTAGTATTTGTAAACATGAAAGAAACAGCCGATGAGCTAGTAACAGAGCTTAACCTTGATGGTATTCCGGCTGCGGTTTGTCATGGCGATAAGTCACAAGGTAATCGTCGTCGTGCGCTGCGTGAATTTAAAGAAGGTAAAGTACGTGTATTAGTGGCAACAGAAGTTGCGGCGCGTGGCATTGATATTGATGGTTTACCGCGTGTAATTAATATTGACTTACCTTGGCTTGCAGAGGACTACGTACATCGTATTGGTCGTACTGGCCGCGCAGGTAAAGAAGGCCAAGCAATTTCGTTTGTAAGCCGTGAAGAAGAAAACATGTTGTTTGAAATTGAAACCTTAATTGGTCAAAAAATTAAACGTGTTTACTTAGAAGGCTATGCAGTAAGTAACCGTGAAGTATTAATTGATAAAATTGGCAAAAAGCCTGCACACTTACGTCGTACTCGTGCTAATAAGCCATCTGGTCAAGCAACTGGCGAAGCAAGAGCAGTAAATCGCTCACGTATTTCTAAAATACGTAAAAGCTTAAAAGGCGAAAAACTGTCGCTTAAAAAGTAATTAATAATGCGCTAACCTAATATGGTTATTTGCAGTTACAAAAAAACCTGAGCTTGCTCAGGTTTTTTGTGGCTTAATTTAATAAAACGCTTATTTTGCGTTTTCTAGCATTGAAAGCGCCACCGCTTCAGCGGCTTTAATACCATCAATACCTGCCGATAAAATACCACCGGCATAGCCTGCGCCTTCGCCAGAAGGGTAAAGCCCTTTAGTATTAATACTTTGAAGTGTTTTATCGCGCTTAATACTTACCGGCGAAGAGGTACGTGTTTCTACACCTGTTAGTAAGCCATCATTAGTTGAAAAACCACGAATTTGCTTATTAAATGCCGGAATTGCTTCACGCAGAGCATCAATTGCATATTTAGGTAATACATCGGCTAAATCGGTTAATTTAATACCCGGCGTATAAGATGATTGCACATCGCCTAAAGCTGATGACGATTTACCCTTTAAAAAGTCGCCAATAAGTTGTGCTGGCGCATCGTAATTACTGCCGCCAAGTTCGTATGCTTGTTTTTCAAGTTTACGTTGTAACTCAATACCCGCTAATGGGTGACCCGGGAAGTCTTGCTCTGGCGAAATACCTACAACAATAGCGCTGTTTGCATTGCGCTCACTACGAGAATATTGGCTCATACCATTGGTAACAACTAGGCCTTCTTCAGAGGTGGCTGCAACCACAGTCCCCCCTGGGCACATACAAAAACTATATACGGTACGGCCATTATCACAGTGGTGAACTAGTTTGTAATCAGCAGAGCCTAAAATGGGGTTACCTGCATTGTCGCCAAAACGGCACTCATCGATCATAGATTGCTTATGCTCGATCCTAAAGCCCACCGAAAATGGTTTAGCTTCCATGTAAATACCTTTTTTATATAGCATATCAAAGGTATCACGGGCACTGTGACCCACAGCAAGCACTACATGGCGGGTATTTAGCTGCTCGCCATTTGACAAGGTTAAGCCCGTTACTTGGCCGTCTTCTAAATGAATGTCGTCTACGCGAGTGCTAAAGCGAATTTCGCCGCCAAGTTCTACAATATGCGCGCGCATTTTTTCAATCATAGTTACCAGTTTAAAGGTTCCTATGTGTGGCTTACTTACGTATAAAATTTCTTCTGGCGCGCCAGCGGCAACAAACTCGGTAATAACTTTACGGCCATAATGTTTTGGATCTTTTACTTGGCTGTATAATTTACCGTCGGAGAATGTACCTGCGCCGCCTTCACCAAATTGTACATTTGACTCGGTATTTAGTGCGCGCTTACGCCAAAAACCAAAGGTATCTTTAGTGCGCTCGCGTACTTCTTTACCACGCTCTAATATTATTGGCTTAAAGCCCATTTGTGCCAACACTAAACCTGCAAATAAACCACAAGGGCCAAAGCCTATTACGACAGGGCGCTCTTTTAAATCGTTATTTGCCTGAGCAACAAACTTATAAGCGGTGTCGGGTGCTACTTTTACATGCTGATCTTTGGCAAAAGTTGTGAGTAACTGCTCTTCGTTATCAACGCTTATATCTAAGGTATAAATAAGTAAAATAGCTGTTTTTTTACGGGCATCGTAACCACGTTTAAACACATTAAAACTATGTAACTGTTCTGGCGTTATTTTTAGCTTACTGACAATGGCATCTTTAATTGCATTTTCGTCATGATCTAGCGGTAGTTTTATTTCGGTTAAACGTATCATTTTGTCTCTTTTAGGTGTCTTAGCGGGCTTTTAATTACCGCTCACAATAAGGGGAGTAGCGCAAATAGCACCACAAAACATAAGGCGCTTATTTTACGTTAAATTACGCTATTATGGCACTTATATATTGTATTTTAGCCTTGGTTGGGTATGATCCGCCGTTGTCGTTATAAAACCTTAGGCATTGAACCATTATGGCATTTGTAGTCACCGAAAACTGTATTAAATGTAAGTACACAGATTGCGTATCAGTGTGCCCAGCAGATGCATTTTTTGAAGGCCCTAACTTTTTAGCTATAAGCCCAATTGATTGCATTGACTGTGGTTTATGCGTACCTGAATGTTCAGCTGATGCTATTTATCAAGAAGATGAATTACCAGAGTCACAACAAGAGTTTACCGAACTAAATGCCGAGCTTGCACTTATATGGCCACGCATTACGCAGGCAAAACCAGCCCCAGCCGATGCTGATGAGTGGAATGGTATTGCTGATAAACTCAAGCTTATTGAAACCTAATCGCTGCGCTTAAATACTTCTTTATTATTAATTAGTTAATGTTATGCAAAAAGCTCTTTGCAAGGTATTAACAAATCCATTGGTATAAACTACAATCCACGCCAGAAATTACTCTTATTGAGTAATTTAAGTCTAAATGGATGTTTATGCAGTACTTAATAATAATAAAAAAACAATCAGTGTTCTTTATTTTAAGCTTTTTCTTTCTTTTACTCACCACTCCAAGCGCGCTTGCCAATAAACAACACTATTCACTCACGCGTATTAATAAAAATATAACAGTAGATGGGGTAATGAATGAGGCGCATTGGCAAGATGCCACGCGCATTGCATTGCAGTTTCAAGATGAACCAAATGAAAAAGGTACGCCACCGGTAAAAACCGATGCTTATATATACGAAGACGGCAGTAACTTATATGTAGCGTTTGTTGCACACGATCCTGACCCAACGCACATTCGCGCTGCACTGCGAGATCGCGATACTCTGTGGCAAGATGACACCGTGGCACTAGTAATTGATACCTTTAATGATGAGCGCTCTGGTTATGAATTTTATGTGAACCCGCTAGGGGCTCAGGGCGATATTCGCATGACCGACACCGATGGCTGGCAACAAGACCTTTCTTGGAATGCCATTTGGGATAGCGCAGGCAAGATTACTGAGCAAGGTTATGTGGTAGAAATGCGTATTCCTTTTAAAGCGCTGCGTTTTGCACAAAATAAAGAGCAATTAACCTGGGGTTTTGCCCTAATGCGCAATTATCAACGAGATGTGCTTTATCAGTTATCAAACATTGGGTTTGATCGCGATATTAAGTGCAGCCTTTGTCAGTTTGATAAACTTACCGGCTTTGAAAAAATAACGGCCAGCAAAAACCTGCAATTAACGCCTACTTTAACTGCGCTGCGTAACGATACCAAATCACAGTTACCGGGTGATTGGGAAAATGGCGATGTAAACGCCGAAGTAGGTATAGATTTACGCTGGGGCTTAAGCCAAGACGCCGTTATAAACGCCACTATAAATCCAGACTTCTCGCAAGTGGAAACCGACTCTCTGGCGCTGGATATTAATACCACTTACTCTATATACTATGAAGAAAAACGACCGTTTTTTTTAGACGGTGCGTCATATTTTAAAAGTAGTTTATTTGAGCTTTTATATACTCGCACCATTGCAGAGCCTAATCTAGGCGCTAAATTAACCGGCAAAACAGCTAATCACAGTTATGCGGTGATGTTTGCCGATGACGACAATAGCAATATTTTACTGCCAACTAATCAGGGCTCAGGATTTGCAAGCTTAAACGAAAATACCAAAGTGGCAGTGGCGCGTTACCAGTACGATATTGGCCAGCAAGGCACTATAGGGGTTTCAAGTACGCATCGTGAAGGTGATGACTATCGCAATACGGTTTTATCAGTTGACGGTAGTTACTGGTTTAATCAATCAGACACCTTAAGTTATCAAGTTGCGAGCAGTGATACCCGCAACTCAGCATTTTTAGTTGAAAATTATAACCTGTCACAAACACAATCCGATCAAGCGTATGCAATTAAGCTCACCCGCGATAAACGCGATTATAAATTATTCGCAGAGTACGAAAATATTGGCGCAGATTATCGTGCCGATTTAGGCTATCAAGCTAAGGTCGATTACGAAAAAGTTATTTTAGGAGGCGGGCAAACCTGGTATCGAGATGAAAATGATTTAGTTACCTCTTGGTCATATGTAGCTGATTGGGATAAAACCTGGGCGAAAAATGGCGATTTACTTGAGCAAGAGTACGAAGGTTATTTAAGCTTTAAAGGCCAAAAACAGTCTATTTTCGAAATAGGGCTGATACATAGGTATGAAAATTATAACACTAATTTTTACAATCAAAACATTGGTTATATTTACAGCGGATTTAAACCAACAAAAGATCTCAGACTGTCTTTGTATGTTGAATACGGGAGTCGCATTGACTACAGTAATGAGCAACTAGGTGACGCCTTTGATACCCAAACTCAAGCGGTGTGGGATATAAACAATCATTGGCAAGTTGACATAAAGCATAGCTACAGCCAATTAGACAACCCACAAGGGGAGCGTGTTTTTACAGCTAACCTAATTGATTTTAGGCTTTACTATAAATTTAATATGCGCTCAATGCTAAAGCTTATTTGGCAATTTGAAGATATTGATCGCAACGAAAATGCTTATTTTTATCAAGTGAACCAAACTAATAAAGATTACGGCAGCCAACTCGTTTATTCGTACAAAATTAATGCGCAAACATTATTTTACTTAGGGTATTCAGATAAAGGTTACCAAGATGATTCACTTAAAAGCTTAGAGCGCGACCAGCGCACCTTTTTTACTAAAGTCAGTTACGCATGGCAGCTTTAAGCAAGGTAAAAAACAACTCGAGTAGGGCTAGCAAGGATGATGGTTTGGATAAGTTTATCAACGCTTATAAAAGTAGATGCTCTAATAATTTAATAGCTTGAAAACTATGTAAAAAGGGTATTACGATTGCCATTGATGATTTTGCACTGGTTTTAGCTTTGTAAGTACTTTGGCTGATTTACCTATAGATGTGATTAAAATTGCTCGATCTTTTATTACTCAAGCAAATAAAAGTAAAAATGCCACTTAACTTAAGTGGCATTTTTTTGCTAAGTAATAGCATTCATTTAATTAATTAAGTTTATAAATTAAACGTACGTGATACGGCCAACACCAGGCGCTCATCTGCGTAGTCGTAATCTAAGTGCATATTCTCTCCAGCTTTGATCACTCAATTGCATTAACTTTGATCGCTTATTCTCATTAAGCTTTGATCACTAAAATCACTTGTAAATGATCACTTTTATGC
>NZ_JBEOOE010000008.1:0-131112 GCF_040308885.1 Pseudoalteromonas sp. 120-MNA-CIBAN-0494 | reverse complement strand
GAAGCAGCCTAGTCTCTAAGTCAAGGCTGTAGAAGCCCATTGATCGACACGGAGTGGCGTCGATGGGTAGTTCACAAATAATCACATATTATATAAAGTAGTTATAAGTAAATACAAAATATAGCTGCCTCAGTTTGCTATTAACGCTATATATGAAGGTTTATAGGCCACATTGTAACAATTTATTACCACGGTATTGACCTGCATAATACTTCACGAGTAACCTGTTATAGAAACAATAAAAAGGACTCTATAATGCGTTTAACACCTCTTGTCGCTACAATAGCATCAACTTTAGCAATTACACTTTCAAGCACTGCAATTGCAGATGAAGGCATGTGGCAACCACATCAGCTTCCAGAATTAGAATCAATATTAAAAGCCAAAGGGCTTGAAATAGATGCTAAATCTATTTCAAAATTAACCGAATTCCCGATGAATGCGGTAATTAGCTTAGGTGGTTGTACGGCATCATTTGTATCGCCAAAAGGTTTGGTGGTAACAAACCATCACTGTGCTTATGGCTCTATTCAATACAACTCAACAACCGATAATAATATTTTAGAAAATGGCTTTTTAGCTAAAACTCCAGCGCAAGATTTACCCGCAGCTCCTGGCTCTCGTGTTTATGTTACTAAAACCGTAACTAACGTTACCGACAAAGTAATTAAAGACACTCAACAGTTAAGTGCTAAAGCACGCTACGATGCCCTTGAAAAAAATGAAAAAGCACTGGTGGCTCAGTGTGAAGCCGATGAGAGCTATCGTTGTAATGTGTATTCGTTTCATGGTGGCTTAGAGTATTACCTCATTAAGTCGCTAGAAATAAAAGATGTACGCTTAGCATACGCTCCCGCTATGGGCGTAGGTAAATATGGCGGTGATATAGACAACTGGATGTGGCCGCGCCATACCGGCGACTTTGGTTTTTACCGTGCGTATGTAGGAAAAGATGGTAAACCAGCACAGTACAGCGAAGATAACGTACCTTATGAACCCGATTCTTACTTAAGTGTAAGTGCTAAAGGTGTGCAAGAGGGCGACTTTGTAATGGTAACAGGCTATCCAGGGCGTACTAACCGTTACCGTATTGCTGCAGAAGTAGATAACGTATTTAACGACAGCTATCCTAAAGCGCGTGAACATAATTCAAAATACGTAGCACTTATTGAAGAAAACGCAGAGGACGGCAGTAAAGCGCGTATAGCTTACGAAAGCACTATTGCAGGTTACAATAATTACATTAAAAACTATGGCTCAATGATAGAAAGCTTTAAAAAAGGCACCATGTTTGAGCGCAAAAAACAGTTTGAGCAAGAACTAACTCAATGGATTAATAGTGATAAAACACGCAAGCAGCAATATGGCGATGTTTTAAATGAGCTATCGGCATTAGTAGCGCAATCGCAACTGCATAGCGAGCGCGATCGTATGTTAGGTTATGTACACAGATCACAAATGATCAGTACCGCTCGCAGCTTATACCGTTTAGCGTATGAGCAACAAAAGCCAAATGCAGAGCGAGAGTCTGGATACCAAGAGCGTGACTTACCGCGCATTAAAGCTGGGCTTGAGCGTATGACGCGTCGCTTTGATGCCAATGTAGATAAAGCTATTTTACTGCACTTTTTAGAGCTTTATGCTGCACTTCCGAAAGAAGAGCGCTTTAGCGAGGTTGATAAGGCATTTAAACTACAGAATGGTTTTGATAAAGCGAAACAAAGTGCATTGCTTGAGCAAATGTATACTAAATCAACACTTGATAACGAAGTTGTACGCAATTCATTGTTTGAGCAATCGTTTAGCCAGCTAAACCAAAGCCAAGACCCATTTGTGCAATATGCTAAAGCAATATTTAAAGTAATGAAAGCTGAGGAAGATAAATCAAAAGCACTTGCAGGCAAGTTACAAGCTGCTCGCCCGCAGTTAATGAGCGCTATTATTGCCTTTAATAAAGCACAAAATAAGGCCGTATATGCAGATGCAAACAGCACATTACGAGTAACTTACGGCACGGTAGGTGGCTACTCACCTCAAGATGGCTTGGTAGCAACACCCTTTACATCGCTTGAAGGGTTACTAGCTAAAAACACCGATGTTGACCCATTTAATGCACCTAAAAAGTTACAAGAGCAAATTAAAGCCAAGCTTTATGGTGATTACACCGGCGGCATGAACACAGTACCTGTTAACTTTTTATCAAACGTAGATACAACCGGCGGTAACTCAGGCTCGCCAACACTCAATGGTAAAGCCGAGCTGGTGGGTTTATTGTTTGATGGCGTATATGAAAGCATCATTGGCGATTGGGATTATAACCCAGAACTAAACCGCTCAATTCACGTAGATTCTCGTTACATGCTATGGGTAATGGACAAGGTAGATAATGCCCAAAATTTATTAGATGAAATGAAAATAGTAAAATAAGTTAAGCGTAAAAATAAAGCCGAATCTTTATTTTAGCTGAACTTTATAGCAAATAATAAAATGCCACTTGTTATTAACAGGTGGCATTTTTATATTAAAGAATGAGAAAGGAGGTTAAATTGTGAGCTATAATTTAAGCACAACACTTTTTATACTTTTTACCACTACCGCATAAACAAGGAGAGTTACGCTCAGGGACTTTATCGAATACTTGCGGTGTAGACTTAACCAGTTTGTTGGATAGTTTGTGCGGGCGATAGTGTTAAAAAGCCATACTCCTCGCTTTTTTTCCAAAGTTTGGAAAAGAAATCCAACTCTTGGTAGTAGCAAATTTTTTGTTTATTCTGTAACTTAAATAAGTTAATCGCTAAGGCTTTATTCCACAAGAATCGACAATTTCCCGCATATTGCGCCATTTTAGCGTTAATATCGGGTGTTGTTTTTAAACGAAATTTATAAGCTTTGCGAATAACCATACTGTTATTATATACAGTTAATCAAAAAGGAACAACCCACTTAGTCGCTTCGCGACTATTGCCTTATATCACCGACCTAAAGGAACGGTGTTTTACGGCAAAAGTTGATAAATTTAAATAACTATAGACTAACAGTGGGAGTATTATTTGTGTGCAAAGGGATATATACAGGCACGTGCGACCTGATTGCAGGTGAGACATCAAAAAATATGAATCTGCATGTATTATTTATTTAGGCGTAATACTCTTTATTATTGGTTTTAGTTTACAGCTAAACTAGTTATAGCTTTAAAAGTTAACAGTGGTTGTTTTTAAAGGTTAAAAATTTCAATTGTCATTAGTATATTTCAAGTGCACTTAGTAGCATATAAGTGCTAATTTAACGCTAAGTGAATTAATAACAGGGAATATACTAATGAAACTAGAATCTTTAGCGCTGCATCATGGCTACGAATCAGAATCAACCACAAAGTCTGCAGCAGTGCCAATTTATAATACGTCATCTTATACGTTTGATAACACCCAGCATGGTGCTGATTTATTTGATTTAAAAGTACCTGGTAATATTTACACCCGTATTATGAACCCAACTAACGCAGTATTAGAGCAGCGTATCGCGGCTATGGAAGGGGGCGTAGGCGCACTGGCTGTAGCCTCTGGCATGGCAGCAATTACTTACGCAATTCAATGTTTATGTGAAGTTGGCACCAACATTGTTAGTACTAGCCAAGTATATGGCGGCACTTACAACTTATTTGCACATTCATTACCACGCCAAGGTATTGAAGCACGGATGATCAAAGCAGATGACTTTGAGGCCTTTGAAAACGCAATAGATGATAATACTCGAGCAGTATTTTGTGAATCAATTGGCAACCCTGCAGGTAATATTGTTGATATTGCCCGATTAGCCAAAATAGCACACAGTAAAGGTGTGCCCCTTATTGTTGATAACACAGTAGCAACGCCGTACTTATGCCGCCCATTCGAGCTGGGTGCCGATATAGTGGTGCATTCATTAACTAAATACATAAACGGGCACGGCACTGCCATTGGCGGCATGATTGTTGACTCAGGTAAATTTGATTGGAAAGCAAATGCTACGCGTTTTGCCATGATGAACGAGCCCGATCCGTCTTATCATAATGTTGTTTATACCGAAGCCTTTGCAGAAGCCGCGTTTATTGGTCGCTGTAGAGTGGTTCCGCTTAGAAATACCGGTGCGGCACTTGCACCAAAAAATGCATCAGACATTCTAATTGGCCTTGAAACCTTAGGTTTGCGAATGGAACGTCACTGCGAAAATGCACAAAAGGTGGCTGAGTATTTACAAAAGCACCCTAAAGTTTCATGGGTTAACTATGCAGGCTTAGCGTCAAGTCCATACAACGCAATGTGTAAAAAAACAACTAATGGTAAAGCATCGGGTATATTAAGTTTTGGTATTGTAGGTGGCTTGGAAGCAGGCACTCGTTTTATCGACGCACTCAATATGATACTGCGTTTGGTAAACATCGGTGATGCTAAGTCGCTAGCGTGTCATCCTGCATCAACCACGCATCGTCAGCTTAATGATGAAGAACTCGCTAATGCGGGTGTGAGCCGTGATTTAGTGCGTTTATCGATTGGTATTGAAAATATCGACGATATTATTGCAGATGTAAGTCAAGCGCTCGATAAAGCGTAAGCTATTTATAAGTAATAACATCGTTTAAAATGCCTCTATACACTGAGGCATTTGTATTTTTTTCATTGAAAAGCATATAATTAAGTATCTAATTTGATAATCAGTTGATTTAAGTAAGCCTAGGCAGTATAGATATTATCAATAAGGTTAAATTTACCTAGAAAAATAGCTTAAAAGTGGCTAACCGCGATTATAATTGTTATGTTACTTGTAACATAATAAATTAATTACCTGTGATGAAAAAAAATAAACGCTCTTCACTTCAAAATATAGCGGATGCAGTAGGGGTAACTAAAATGACGGTAAGTCGTTATTTACGTAACCCAGAGAAAGTATCAGCAACAACTCAAATCAAAATTAAAGCAGCCATAGATTCACTTGGTTATATTGCTAATAAAGCCCCTGATTTATTATCCAATGCCAAAAGCTACTCTATAGGTGTGCTTGTCCCATCGTTAACTAATCAAGTGTTTTCGCAAGTTATTCGCGGAATTGAAGATATTACTGAGCCTGCTGGGTATCAAACAATGCTCGCGCATTATGGCTATAGCCCCGACATTGAAGAAAAGAGAGTTGAATATTTATTATCATATCATGTTGATGGGTTAATATTATCGGAAACAACGCATACCGACAGAACCCGAAAAATGATTGCTATGGCGGATATTCCTGTGGTTGAAATAATGGATATTCATCACACTCCAATACAACAAGCGGTTGGTTTTGATAACGCTAAAGCTGCTTTTGAGATGACCAATGCGCTTTTAGATAAAGGCTACCGGAATATTGTTTACCTTGGTGCAAGGTTAGATATGCGCACACAATTGAAGTTTCAAGGCTATAGCGACGCAATGTTACTAAGGGGGCTTACTCCTAAAAGTGTGATGACAAATGAAGCTTCGTCGTTTAGTTTGGGCGCTAAATTATTGCAAAAAACACGTACTGAACACCCAGATACTGACTGTATATTTTGTACTAATGATGATTTGGCTATTGGTGCTATTTTTGAGTGTCAAAGAAATAATATTTCTGTTCCTCAACACATGGGGGTTGCAGGCTTTCATGGCCATGATATTGGTCAATCTATGGTGCCTCAGCTAGCCAGTGTGATCACGCCGCGTTATCAGATTGGTAACCTTGCGGGGGCTAAATTACTCAGTCGTATTAGTTCAACAGCAGATATTGAAATACCCGATGAGCAAATATGTGATACCGGTTATGTGATTCATTTAGGTGAAAGTGTTTGATTAACTATGTCACTCATAAAGCAACCAAATATTAAACCTAGAATATTGAGTTGTAAGTGAAATATGGTGCTTGCCTCCATCAAACAGTAAAAGCTATAACACTCGAAGTAAACACCGATGCTGCTATTTAAGCACAGCATCGGACATATTCAGGGTTTTGAATAAAAATAATTTATAAAAAGAGGGAAATAATCATAGCTACAATAGCACCCGTTGTACCAATAATGGTCTCCATCACCGTCCATGTTTTCAGCGTTTGCATTTCAGTTAGGCCAAGGTAGCGATTAGCTAACCAAAAGCCAGAGTCATTTACATGCGATAAAACGATTGAGCCTCCACCAATGGCGATAGTAACCGATGCAAGTTGAGCGCCATCTAGTCCAAGCGGCTCTAACATAGGTATAATTAAACCGCATGCTGTAAGCATAGCAACAGTTGCAGAGCCTTGAATTACGCGTACAGCGGCTGCTAGTATAAAAGCTAACATAACAATCGGTAAGCCAGATCCCGCAAGCATATTACCAAGCGCTGCACCTACACCCGAATCAACCAATACTTGTTTAAATACTCCCCCAGCGCCTGTTACCAAAATGATAACGCCAGCAGGTTGTAAGGCACTACTGCAAATTTCCATTATACGATCTTGAGGCACACCACGTTTTACACCCAGTAAATAAAATGCCATTAAGCAAGCTGCAAGAATTGCAGTAAATGGGTGACCGATAAACTCCAGCCAATGATGTAAGTTAGATTGTTGTTCAACAAAACGAGAGCCAATCGTATTTAAAGCAATCATTAATAATGGCAGTGCAATTAAACCTAGAGCTAAGCCAAAACTAGGCTCGCCCTCACCGTCTCTAGTATTATCATTATTTTGGGCGTGTTCAGGTAGTTCAACATGAATTGACTTAGCAATTAGCGATCCCCAAAGAGGGCCGCCAATGATCATAGCTGGAATAGCAGCAAGCAAGCCAAATAAAATCATATAACCGTAATCGGCACCAAGTTGAGATGCTACCAAAATAGGGCCTGGCGCAGGGATAAGAAATGCCTGACAAGCAGCAATACCAGCAAGCAATGCGATACCTATTTTAATAACACTACCACCGCTTTTACGTACCACAGCAAATGCAATACCAATTAAAAGTACCACAGCAACATCAAAAAATAGTGGTAAAGCACATATAAAACCAGTAAAGGTGAGCGCCCAGTTAGCGTTTTTCTCGCCAAAACGATGTAATAAGGTATGAGCAATACGGTCAAGCGCTCCAGTTTCTTCCATTACTTTGCCAAACATAGCACCTAATGCAACCACTACAGCAACAAAGCCTAAAGTGCCGCCCATTCCTTTTTGGATAGTTCCAGCGATCATTTGTGGGCTCATTCCAGAGAATAGCCCGGCTATCATCGAAACTAAAATTAAAGCGACAACCGCGTGTAGCCTTACTTTCATGACTAAAAAAAGTAACAGTAGAATAGAGCCTACCGCGGTTAGTATTAAAGATAAATCTGACATATGTTCCCTACTTAAATCCAACTCAAATTATGACGGTTAACTTGTGTTTAATTTCATATTATATTAAGTTACGCGTAACATGTTACCAGTAACTTAATATAAAAATTCATTCAAAGCTAATGAATTTTTAAAAAAGTAGAGTGAGATTAGCTAAATGAGCCACATAAATATGGGTCGAATATTTATTATTATGGGTGTATCAAGCACCGGAAAGTCGAGTATTGGTTATGCGCTTGCGAAAAAAATGGACGCTAAATTTATTGATGGCGATGATTTACATCCCAAAGCAAATATTTTAAAAATGTCATCAGGGCAACCGCTTAATGATGATGATAGGGTGCCGTGGTTAGAAAGAATTCGTGACGCTGCGTTTAGTATTGAGCAGAAAAATGAAGTGGCCGTTATTGTTTGTTCAGCCTTAAAGAAAAAATACCGAGAGCAAATATGCGAAGGAAATGTGAATATTACTTTTTTACATTTACAGGGAAATTTTGAATTAGTTAAGCAGCGAATGCAAGATAGAAGAGGGCACTTTATGCCTACTGAGCTATTAAAAAGTCAATTCGAGACATTGGAAATCCCCCAAGCAGATGAGTTAAATGTAATTAGTATCGACATTAATAAATCATTTAAGCAGGTTGTAAGCGCTTGTTTTCAAGCTACGCAAACCGATATAAATTTAGCTAGCGGGTAACCTATAAGGTATAAATACAAAAATAATGAGTAATAAAGTAGATGCCATTTATTTCAAACGTTCAATAACAGGCTAAATTTAACAACAGTTAGTTTTAGTCTATTATTGAAGTTAAAGTTTTATAACCCAGATGTTTAGCTTACCTATTAAAACCCCAGCTATTCATTGCTTAATCGGCTCGTGGGGTTGCTAAAATCACCTTTTTTTCATCTTCAGATAAAATAATCCACTCAAAAATTTCATCGTTGGTACGTCCGCAGCCAGTACATAGGCCACTGCGTCGCTGGCAAACTCCAATACAATCGGTTTTAAGTTTAGTCTTGCTAGTTTTTGTTTGAAAACCCATAAAACCCTATAAAAAATTATTGTTTAGTAGCTACTGATTTGCCAATTTCTAATGAGGTAGACCACGATTTTAAACTAGATAACGTTTTACCGGTGTAGATTGAAATAACAGGGGTGTTTTCATCAAGTACGAAAGTAGTACGAATCGAGTTTTTTGACTCTTTTTGGCTTTCATGCCAATTGCTTTCAAGCAAACATTGGCGAGTAAAAGCCACTGCTTTTTGATGATCTGTTACAGCAGCTACTTGCTCTTTGTAACTATTTTGACAGCGGTAAATAACATTGTCATGATCAAACGCAGTAATTTGGCATTGCTTACCCACTAAATGATAGTTAGTGCTCCAGCTATCCATAAATTTTGTGGTTACTTTGGTTGTTTTTAGCGATTCAAAACGGGTATCGTATGCACCTAGTAAGGTTTGAATTTTATTACATGGTGTAAGTTGATCTATGGCGGCTGTTTGCTCAGTAACAACGCTAGAACAACCTGAAATTACCAAGCCAGTAAATACGACAGAGGCTAACTTCTTCATTCAATATATCCTTTTAATTAATGAATTTAGTGCGCTATGTGCTAAAGCACACTAAATAATTTAAGTGTGCTTTTTATAGGAAGTTGTTGGTATTAAAGCTACAACTTACTTATGGCGACCTATTAAGCATTTTACTACGTCTTCAAGGGCTAAGCCTTGGCGTTGTAATAACACTGTAAGGTGATAAATTAAATCAGCCGACTCGTTTGTTAGCTCATAGTTATCGTGTTTCATTGCTGCGAGGGCAACTTCTACGCCTTCCTCGCCTACTTTTTGACAACTACGGCTTAAATCTTCTGCAAACAAAGACGCCGTATAACTTTTAGCTGGGTCGTCGTTTTTACGCGCTACAATAACATCTTCAAGTTGCGCTAAAAAGCTTAGGCTTGGTTTTGCATCATCGCCAAAACAGCTTTGTGTGCCTAAGTGGCACGTTGGGCCTTCTGGGTTGGCAAGTACTAAAATAGAATCGTTATCACAATCGGTATGCACTGACACAACATTTAAATAGTTTTGAGATGACTCGCCTTTGGTCCATAAACGCTCTTTTGAGCGCGAGTAAAAGGTTACTTTTTCAGTTTTTAATGTCACGTTAAGTGCTTCGCTGTTCATGAAGCCTTGCATTAAAATAACACCAGAACGTGCATCTTGAATAATAGCAGGGATCATTTCACTTTTAGTGAAATCAACTTGAGTTTGGTTGTCGAGTGTTAATATCATAATCTTGCTGCCACTTGGTTATTAGTTAAAAATTGTTTTAGTTCACCAATGTTAATCACATTTTTATGAAAAACACTGGCTGCAAGTGCGCCATCAACTTCACTTTGTTTAAACACATCTACAAAATCTTGCATAGATCCAGCACCGCCTGAGGCGATAAGAGGAATATTACACAGTTCGCGTATTTTACTTAATTGCTCAATATCATAACCGTTACGTACGCCGTCTTGGTTCATACAGTTTAATACTATTTCGCCAGCACCAAGATCTTGTACACGTTTAACCCATTCTTGCGTTTTATAGCGGGTACGGCTTGACGCATTAGGATCGCCAGTAAGTTGGTACACTAAGTATTCACCGGTCACTTCATCGTAAAAGCTATCTATACCGACCACTACGCATTGCTTACCAAATTCATCGTGCAGCTCTTTTATTAGCTCAGGGCGGGCAATAGCAGGGCTGTTAATGCTGATTTTGTCTGCGCCGCGTTCAAGTACGCGAGCTGCATCGGCAACCGACTTAATACCGCCTGCCACGCAAAAAGGAATATCAATATGGCGGGCAATACTCTCTACCCAATTTACATCGAGTAAGCGTTTTTCAACACTGGCACTAATTTCGTAAAAAACCAGTTCGTCTGCACCGGCTTCGCTGTAAGCTTTTGCCATAGTTAAAATATCACCAACTACTTCATGGCCTTTAAACTTTACGCCTTTGACTACTTGGCCGTCTTTAACGTCGAGACATGGAATTATACGTTTTGATAACATGGGAAAGTCTCGCAGGTAGTGTGTTTATTTTTAAAAATCATAGCAACTATTCTTTTCGTTAATATTTTGCATGAATAACAACAACATCAAAAACATTATTGTCGGCAAAAGTGATCTTAATAATTACCTACAGTATATATATATCTAAGCGTTATTTATAGGCGAAATATCTTATAGTTAATTACTTTTAAAGCTATTCAGAGGATTGTATAAATAACAAAAAGTGCGTGTTTACGGATGCTAATTACGTGCTGTATTAATGCGTTAACCTATAATGAACGGCTCTAAGCAGCCGCTAACTTAGCGCTTTTTAGGATATACATAGTGAAGCTGTAGGAATATTTGAGTTTTTCAGTTCAGTTCATTTAAGTTATGTATTGTTAAAATTAAATGCTCAACTTAAATTGACTTGTGGTTGGCTGTTATTAGCATGATCATGCTTTTTACTTTTATGTTCATACATTCTTTTATCCGCTTTGTTAAGTAACTCATCTAAGTTTGCTGCTTCGTCGGGATATAACGCATAGCCAATGCTCACTGTAATTAAGAGTTCGTTATCTTGCAACACAATAGGTAACTCAATAGCGTTTAAGTATCTGGTTATTTGTTTTTCTATTTGGTTGACGTTTTCAATATCGGTGCTTATAACAACGAACTCATCCCCGCCAATACGCGCGATACAGTCTGTTTTACGGGTAATATCCTTTAAACGATCGGCTATTACGGTTAATACAAAATCGCCAACTATATGGCCGTGAGTATCGTTTATTGGCTTAAGTTTATCTAAGTCAAAATATAAACAAGCTACTTTACTGTTCTCTTGTTTAGCTTTTCTAAACTCACATTCAGCAAACTTTGTTAGGCTGTTACGGTTTGCAAGCCCGGTTAAATAATCGGTTTGAGCTAGTTTTAGTACTTCGTTTTCAGCGATAATACGCTTTGAAATATCAGAATTAATACCGACTATGCTATCACCATATACTCGGCCATCGGCGTTTATATAACGTATTGTTCCACAGGGCAGTATAATTTTAAATTCAGCATGAAACTTTTCATTGTTTGCTGTTGCCTTGGTCAGGCTATTTGTAACACTATCATAATCATCAGGATGAATTGTTTGTGACCACTGAGCATAGTTACTAGAAAAAGTACTCTTTTTAATGCCATAAAGTGTGTGCATCCAATCATCCCAAATAAGCACATCGGTTTTAAAGTTCCATTCCCATATGCCAATATTAGCCGCATCTGCGGCTAATGCCATTCGATGATGCAAATTATCTAGCTCAATTCTAGCTTCTCTGAGCTCAGTAATATCTTCAGCAATACCAAGTAAAAACTTAGCCTTACCTATACTATCTTTTATAATCACCTTGTGAGTACGTAAATAACGAGCTGTTCCATTTATGGTTACGGGTTCTTCGTTAATTGTTAGCGAATTGTTGGAGTTCAATACTTTGCGATCAGCTTTTACAAAAAACTTTGCTTGCTCTGCTGGGAATATATCAAAGTCATTTAGTCCAATAAGCTGTTCTTGTGATTTACCAAGTAATTTTTCAGCGGCTTTATTTACATGACTATAATTTAGGCTCTTAGTTTCTTTAATAAATAAAATGTTAGGTAGGGTATCAAATATAGTTTGTGTAAAGGCTTCTTGGTTTTGAATATCGGTTAAATATTTAATAGTAGCGACTAAAGGGGCGTTAGATAACTCGCTTATAGGGTTGATTGCGATTGTTATGGGAAAAACTTGCCCACACTTATTGCACCCCTGTAATAATTGGCTTTTGCCAAAACTGGGTTGATCTTCATTAAATGAATGATAAAACTTTGCATGCTTTTTTGGCAGCAATATAGCAATATTTTTGCCAATTAACGCTTGTTGATCAAAACCAAATACTTTAGCGGTTGGAGGGTTAGCAAATTCGATAATGCCTTGGCGATCAAAACATATCACTACGTCTTGTACTGTATTTAGTACTGCTTTTAATTTTGCCGATAACAAGCTTCTGGCACGTAATTCCATACTGCCTACTAAAAATAAGCTCAATACTAGCACTACAAATATAATCACTTGGGCAAGTTGTGCACTGTTGTCATTTGCAAGGTAGGTTGTATGGCTAGATTCAAATACATACATAGAGAGCATACCAATATAATGCATACCCGAAATAGCACTGCCCATTACCAGCGCTGCTAAGAAGTTAACCCGCTTTTGTTTATTTTGCGTTGTTTGGCGTAATTCATTTATTTTTAAAGCTAAGCCCGAAAGTGCTACGGCAATAAATACAGAGAACGTAAACAGAATGGGCTCATAAGCCATATGCGCTGGTATTATCATGGCTATCATACCTACGTAATGCATACTGCAAATACCTAAGCCCATAAGTATACTTCTTAACCATAAATGTTTAAAACGCTCTAAATTAGGGGATATAACAAAATAACTAGCAAATATACTGGGTAAAATTGAAACTAGTGTTATAGGTATATTGTATCTTACAGGAATAGGGAGTTGGTAGGCTAACATGCCAACAAAATGCATTGCCCAAATACCTGCACCTAAAAAGCATGATGACAGTAGGGTCCAAAAAAGCTTTTCGTTTTTAAGTTGCGCGCCTTTAATACGAGCAGAAAGTAAAAATGAAATATAAGATGCAAATACCGCTGTAAATACAGATGCTAAAACAAGTATGGGGTCATATTTGGCTGTGATCACCGCTGCTTTGAGCATTTCTGGCGTTACAAAATGTAGCGTTAAATGATTAGTCAATGCGGTCCCTCACCTTAATTATAAGCTCTAAGGGCCTATTTATGAATAACTTAAGTATAGTATACAAATATAGTGTTGACCATTAAATGCTTAACTGAAAAATATTACTTTGGGTTATTTTAGTACCGTTAGTATGAGGGTTTTTAGAGGTTTTATAACGGGGAAATAGGGTTAAGCAAGTTGGTTATGTTAAGTAAGTTGCGATATAAAATGAGTTTGTTGGATTAACTATGGAGTTAGCTTTAACGTATTGATAATAAAAGTATGAAGTAACATTGTTTTAATACTTCAGAGGTAAGCACTTTTTAAGTGCATCAGTACTTACAGCGCGTGGGCCATGGCGCTAATAGCGGGGCTGTTGTTAACGCTCGCCATAGAAGAGATATTAATTATGCTGCCATAATCGCTATTTTTCATGTGAGGAGCCACTAATTGACAAAGTCGGCACATGGTAAACACATTCATATCAAATACGCGTTTAAATTGGCTACTTTAATGTCGCAAGGGTTTTATTTACCTGTACCATCGCCGCCAACAGTGTTAACAAGTACGCCGATGGGCACTTTATTAAAGTTATGAAGCTAGTTATTTATCAACAGCATAGAGCGATATTTTATGTTGTGGGTTGGGTATAAAAAAGCATGCGGCCAGATAATATTTTACATTAGCTGGCCGTATATTTTATTTACTTTGCAATATTTAGTTTATTACCTTAGGCATTAACTGGCGTACGTTCATCCTTTTTAACGCCCATAAAAATAGCGTAAAGCACAGGTATAACAATTAAGGTTAGTAATGTAGCAAAGAGTAGGCCAAATACTAATACAACCGCCATTGATTGGAAAAATGCATCAAAATAAAGCGGTATTACCCCAAGTACTGTTGTTAGTGTTCCCATCATTACTGGTCTTACTCGGCTATTAGCCGAATCGACAATGGCATCATAACGTGGTTTACCTTGCTTAATTTCCATATCCATTTGATCAACCAATACAATGGCATTTTTAATGAGTAGACCAGATAAAGAGAGCAATCCTAATATCCCCATAAACTCAAGTGGGGTTTGAGTTGTTACTAAGCCAAATACCACGCCTATAAGAGCCAGCGGTACCACAAGCCAAATAATAATAGGTTGTTTTAAAGCATTGAATAACACCACTACAATTAGCACCATAGCTAAAAGGCCAAGTGGTAGTGTTGATGCAAGCATTTCATTTGACTCTTTTGATTGCCCATACTCACCATCCCATTCTAATGTGTAACCGGCAGGTAAGTCAATCGCTTCTATTTGTGGCCTTACTCGATTAAATAATTCAGATGCAAGCTGCCCAGGAAGTGGATCGGCTTGAGCCTTAATTGTCCACATTCTATCTTCGCGCTTTAAAATACCATCACGCCATACGGTTTTAAATCCATTAGTAACTTGCTCTAATGGGATTGTTTTACCTGTGATTTGGCTAGGAATTTGAATGTTGCCTATATCATTAACATTCGAGCGCTCTTTTAGGGGAGCTCTAACTATAATAGGAATTAACTCTTCACCTTCTCTATATTGGCCAACCGTTTTACCAGAAAAGTTTTGTTGTAACGCTTCAGCAATTGCTTTGCGTGTTACACCTGCACGCTGGGCATTAATTGGCGAGTATTGCGGTTCAATAACCCTAACTTGCTGGCGCCAAGTATCTTTAATTGAGAGTGCACCGCCGTCATCAATCATGATTGCTTTCGCTTTATCGGCTAATTCACGAATTACTGCGGGTTCTGGCCCTTTAAATGTAGCCTCAATTTTAGAACCACCTCCGGGTCCCATTACAAAACGCCATACTTTGCCCTGCGCTTCTGGGAAGGTGTCATCTATATACGCTTGTACTTTAGGGATCATAGTATCAAGCACTTTATAGTCATCTACTTTAGCTAATATTTGGCCATAAGAACTGTTTGGTGATTCTGCTCCATAAATAAGCATAAATCGTAAACCGCCACCACCAATTAAGGTTTGTACGCCCTCAATACTCTCTTGCTGTTGAATAAAGGATTCAAGCTTGATCATATCTTTTTTGGTTTTTTCGATATCAGTTCCTTGCGGTAACCAAAAATCTACTACCATTTGTGGTGTTGTAGAGGCTGGGAAAAAACCAGATTTTACAAACTGAAATCCCCACATTGATGCACTAAAAGTAAATATCACTACAGCAACTGTTAACCAGCGATGATTAAGCGAGCTAACAACAATGGATTGATAAGCCGCCATAATCATATTAGGCTTAGCTGTTGTAGAGGTGTCTTTATCTTGTTCTTTAAACAAGCAAAAACAAAATAGTGGCGTTAGGGTAATTGCAAATAACCAACTGTAAAGTAAAGAAATTAAAATAACCCAAAATAAATGCCCAGTAAATTCGGCAGTATCACCCGGTGCTAAACCTATAGGTGCAAAGGCCACAATACCTACCAAAGTGCCGCCTAATAAAGGCCACCTTGTTTGCTTTACAACTTCAGATGCTATTTCTAGCTTTTTGCGCCCTTGTTTAGTACCCACCAGTATTCCCTCGGTGACAACAATGGCATTATCAACCATCATCCCTAAAGCAATAATTAATGCCCCAAGTGAAATTCGGTGCATGGGTATGCCGCTAAAGTCCATGGTTGCTAGCGTGGCAAAAATAGTCAGTAGTAATACTGCGCCAATAACAAGCCCAGAGCGCAGCCCCATAAATACAAGTAAAGTAACAACAACAATAATTAATGCCACAATTACATTTACTACAAAGTTATCTACCGATGCCTGAACAACCTTACCTTGATGATAATATTCATGCACTGTTATACCAATGGGTCTCACGTTTTCAGCTTGTTTAACGCGCTCATCTACGCGCTCAAACACTTTAACAACGTTAGTACCAAGCACACTGGCAACCCCTAAAGAAATTGCCGGTTGCCCGTTGTAACGTACAAGTTTAGTTGCTGGGCTTTGAAAACCACGATATACATTAGCAATATCTTTTAAATATATAGCTTTACCGTCATTGGTGGCGCTCACTAATAGATTTTGTATTGTTTCAATAGAATTAATAGAGCCGGTTGGATCTATAAAAATACGTTGATCACCAATTTGCGTATTACCGGCACTTATTACTGTATTTTGCTTATCTAAAATTGAATAAATATTACTGATTGAGCTACCTAAAGTAGCCAAATCTTCACGGGCTATTTCAACAAAAATACCTTCTTGTTGAACACCGGTCATGGCTACTTTAGCAACGCCTTTAACTTGTAAAATATCACTTTGCAGGTTTTTAGCGTAAGCATGCAGCTCATCAGGAGAGTAACCCTCAGCTGTAATTAAATAGCTCAAACCATATACATCGCCAAAATCGTCAAATATTTGTGGTGTACCTGTACCAGGTGGGAGGGAAGGGCGCGCATCATTAATTTTATTTCTTAGTTTGGTCCATATTATCTGTAGCTCAGACTTTGTCGGCGAAAACTCCGATTTAATCTCAACTTTGATCTCAGACATACCCGATGAAGAGGTAGACGATATGGTATCAATTTCCTGCAATTCTTGAATAGCACGCTCTAAAGGCTCAGTTACTTCTCGGGCTACCTCTAAAGGGCTCGCACCAGAGTAAGGAACAAACACTTGTGCGGTACGAATTATAAACTCAGGGTCTTCAAATCGTGCCATGTTTTTATATGAAGAGAAGCCAAAGCCTAACGTCAGTATAATAATTATGGTACTAATGAGTTTGTTATTAATAGTCCACTTTGCTAAATCCATTACTCAAGCTCCTATGACTTAGTCCAAGCGCGTACTTTCATACCATCGGTTACATAATTTGCACCGGCACCAACAATTACATCGCCGGCTTTTATACCACTGGTAACAACTAGTTCTTCACCAATACCGTTTACTAAGGTGACAACCGTTTTACTCACGATCATAGATTCACTTACTGTCCATACATAATGCTGGCCATTTTCTTCAAAAATAGCAAATGTAGGCAGAGTAATTTCATTTGTAGTCGACTTATTATCAAATTCGATACGTAAACTGGCATTCATGCCGGGTAAAATATTTAGGTTTTGCGGTACAGCAAATGAAAACCTAACTTCATAAGTTTGGCTAGACGTATCAGCTTCTAAATTAGCGCGACGAAATGTAGCAGGAATAGGAGTATTAGCAGCTGATTCTAAAAGTACAAAGGCACGGCTGTCTGTACGCGAGTCAACGGTGGCAACAATAGAAGATGGAATATTAACAACCACTTCCATTTCGCCTTTACCAAATAAAGTAACTATATGCTGGCCTGCATTTACATTCTCAAGCGCCTCTACTGGTACAGCGGCTACAATTGCATCATAAGGGGCAACTAAAGTACTGTCTGTCAGTGCTTTTTTTGCTGAGTCATAGCGAGATTGAGCAACTTCTTTTTTCGATTTTAGCTGCTCTATATCTCTAGCCGAAATTACGCCATCTTTAGAGAGTTTAATTCCGCGATTAAAGTCATTATTAGCTGTTTCATACTGTATTTTTGTAGAGTTTACTTCGTTAACAAAGTTACGTTTTTCTAACGATGCCAGTTCGTCACCTTTTAATACAGATTGCGCTGCAATAACATTGAGTTTGTCTATTTTGCCGCCAACTTGAAATGCCAACTTTGCGCTTTTTATCGCATCGACAGTAGCAGGATAAGTAAGAATGTTTGATTGCGCAGTATCTTTAATGGTAATTAATTTAACAGGCTTTGGGGCCTTTTCAATTTTTGTATCTACCTCAGGCTCAGAGCAGCCCGACAGTAGTACTGCTAATGCAATGCTTAGCGTATATCGATTTTTTACTACGTGTTTTATACTCATATTTTATGCCTTTTATAAAAATCAGGTACGCTTAAACTATATAAACCGGTAAACCTACAACAAACTGTGTAACTATTGATAAGCTTGATAACCTTATTACTTATAAGGAGTATCACCATTGCTTTTATTAACTTTCCCAACGACTTATGAATAATTATACCAAATCGATTGAGTGTAATTCTGTATTGTTATGCTGTTATTAGAAGTAAACGCTATAAAGCCAAATACTGCAATTATAATTGTTATTAAAGTGTTAATTTAATATTTGTTGTACAAAGAGTATACTTTAGCGCATATTGTTAAGAATATCATTGTAAATTCAATGTGTTAATATATCTGTGCGTTAATGTTTTTGTTTGTGCGATTGTGTAACTCAGTGATACAGGTAGTATATTATGTTGCAAAATTGCGAGTTTGAAAGAGCTTACTATATTGCTAGGGCTACTTTAAGTACTGTATGAGGCTAGGTTAAGGGTTTTACCTGAGGTGTTGCTTAATAATTAAGTTAATGAATAAAAGCACAGTATAGGTACTGTGCTTTTTTGTATATATATTAGATTCTTAGCGTGTTACTGCTAGTGCTTCTTCCACACTAAAGGCGCCATCGAGCAGTGATTTACCTAAAATAATACCGCCAATACCCAACTCTTTGAGCTTTTTAATGTCATCAAGTGAACTTACGCCACCAGATGCTTGTACTTTAATAGTTGAGTTATGCTTAATTAAATCCTCGTACAGCGCGAACGATGGGCCGGTCATGGTGCCATCCTTACTGATGTCCGTACATAAAAAATCGATAACACCTAAGTTAGCATAAAAATCTACTAGCTCAAGTAAACCAAACTCAGATTCAGTTAGCCAACCATGGGTGGCCGGAGCCCAGCCAGTGGCTGTTTTATTTACATCAAGGGCAATAACAAAGTGCTCTGCGCCAAACTGCTCAATCCAGGCTTTAACTTGTTCGCGTTTTTCAACCGCCATTGAGCCAATAACCACTTGGTTTGCGCCGGCTTTTAGCCAATCACTTACATCTTGCTCACAGCGAATGCCACCGCCAACTTGATACGGCACATTAAGTGCTTTTGTAGCCGCTTGAATGTGTTGCCACTGTTTTTTACTTGGATCGCGGGCACCTTCTAAATCAACTAAGTGAAGTTTACCTGCGCCGCTGTCGGCGTATTCTTTTAAACGCGCGCCTAACTCGAATGGGTAAAACTGTACAGTCTCGTATTTGCCTTGGTATAAGCGCACAATTTGATTTTGTAATACGTCTAATGCTGGAATAATCACAGTGTGTCTCTTTATTAATAGATGAGGGGCAGCCTACAACTGCCAATCAACAAAATTTTGTAATAAACGCGCGCCTATTTTAGCGCTGCGCTCTGGGTGAAACTGCATGCCGGCATAGTTATCTTTGGCCACTATGGCCGAAAAACGTTGTCCGTACTCGCCACTTACTAATGTGGCGTTGTTTACCGTGTGCGCAAAGCTGTGTACAAAGTACACTTGCTCGTCGGGTGTTAGTCCTTTTGTTAAGGCATGCTCTTTATTTATGGTTAAATTGTTCCAGCCCATATGCGGTGACGTAAGTTGACCTACATCAAGCGCTGTTACATGCCCAGGTATTTTACCTAAGCACTGCACGTTACCTTCTTCGGTGCTTTCGCACAGTAACTGCATACCTAAGCAAATACCCATTAGCGGGCGCTGGTATTCGTTTATAGCGTGTTGCCAACCGTTATCGACTAAGCGTTTCATGGCAACCGAAGCATGGCCAACACCGGGTAATATAGCGCGCTCAAAACCCGCTAACTGCTCTGGAGAGGTAATTACAGTTGGCGTTTGTCCTAAACGTTCAAAGGCAAAACGCACTGAGTTTATATTAGCGCACCCGGTATTTATTATCGCAATCATAAACACCCTTTAGAGCTAGCAGTTTGCTGGCTAATATCTTGCGCTATTGCCATGCGCAGTGCGCGAGAAAAAGCTTTAAATAAACCCTCTACTTGATGATGGCAGTTACCGTCACTTACCGATAAAATTAGGCTAATTGCGGCGTTATCGCTTAAGCTTTTGAAAAAATGCTCAACCATTTGTACATCTAAATCGCCTGCTTTTTCGCGGCTAAAATTAGCGTTAAGTACAAACGAAGCACGCCCCGATAAATCAATTTGTGCTTCGGCTTTACATTCATCCATTGGCAGGGCAAAACCATAGCGAGCAATTTGCGATTTAGTGCCTAAGGCTTGTTTAAGTGCAACACCTAGAGCAATACCTATGTCTTCAACAAGGTGGTGCTCGTCTATGTGCAAATCGCCTTTGGCTTTAATGTTTAAACCAATGTTTGCGTGGGTGCGAATTTGATCAAGCATATGATCAAAAAAGCCAAGGCCGGTATCTATACTGCCGTTTTTAGTTTGATCTAAGTTTATTGCTACATCTATTTGAGTTTCTTTGGTATTACGTGTAACGCGGCCCTCGCGGTTTGCGGTGGTTAGTTTAGTAACTATTGCACTCCAATCGCCATCGTACAAAATACCTTCGCAACATAAATTTTGCGCCAGGCCTATATCAGTTTCACGGTCGCCAATTACAAAAGAGCGCGCTAAATCTACTTTGCCTGAGCGCATTAGCTCGGTAAGTAAACCTGTTTTAGGTTTACGGCAATCGCAGTTTTGCTCGTCAAAGTGTGGGCAAATTAATACCTCGTCAAAGTTAATGCCTTGGCTTTGTAGTATGTCCATCATTTTGTCTTGGGCTAGATCAAAATCCTGTGTAGGAAAGCTGTCGGTGCCTAAACCATCTTGGTTAGATACCATTACTAAGCGATAGCCTGCTGCTTGTAATTGTAATAATGCGGGCATTACACCGGGTAAAAACGCCAGCTTTTCAAGGCTGTCTACCTGTTTATCGGTAATTGGCTCTTCAATTATGGTGCCGTCGCGGTCAATAAATAAATAGGGGTTACTCATGATACTTCCTGTTGTGCTGAAATTGCTGAGGCTGTTGGCAATGCTAGGCCATCAAGCCAAATTTTTACTTGTTTAAGTTCTTGTTCGCTACCAATTGAAATGCGTAGCCAGTCGTTTTCACCATATAAGGTAAAAGCGCGCATAACCAAACCTTGCTCAAGTGCGATTTTAAAATAGTTTTTATCGGCTAACT
This sequence comes from Pseudoalteromonas sp. 120-MNA-CIBAN-0494, assembly GCF_040308885.1. Lineage (NCBI taxonomy): Bacteria > Pseudomonadati > Pseudomonadota > Gammaproteobacteria > Alteromonadales > Pseudoalteromonadaceae > Pseudoalteromonas > Pseudoalteromonas sp. 120-MNA-CIBAN-0494. The sequence continues at coordinate 109,905 of NZ_JBEOOE010000008.1, read as the reverse complement.
TTAAAGTAACAAAGTTACCTTCACCAGTGAGAATTTTTAATACAGCAGGCGATTCACTTAGCCACTGTACAAGTTTAGCTTTTAAAGCGTTTAAAATAATCACTTGGCGGCGCATTGAGGTAATTGCATCGGGAGCAATTGCTTGCGCTGCAATACTTGCTACTACGCCAGATACCGGATACGGCGCTATTACTTTACGAATTGGCGCAAGAGTTGCTGCTTGTGCAAGCGTAAAACCGGTTCTAAGGCCTGCCAGTGCAAATGCTTTTGAAAGGGTACGTAGCACCACTACATTACTAAATTGGTTTATTAATTTTGTAGCGCTTTGCTCTGGGCAAAATTCTATATAGGCTTCATCAACAATAACCAATGCTTTATCTGTAAGTGCTGTTGCAATTGCTGTCACTTTATCAAGTGGGGTTAAGCTGCCTGTGGGGTTATTTGGGTTACAAATAAATACCAATTTTGAGCTGCCAACCGCATCTACTATTTCATCAACACTGCCATTTAATAATAGCGCTTGTGTTAGTGCGTTAATGGCGACATTGTGTGTATCGGCAGTGACTTTATACATGCCGTAAGTTGGCAAAAATAGCGCAATGCTGTCTTTTGCGCTTTCGCAGTATGTTCGCACTAAAAGCTCTATGCCTTCGTCGGCACCACGGGTCATTAGCACGTTTTCGCTTTCAAGCTCTGCATACGCCGCGTAGCGATCAATAACCAGTTGTGGTTGTGGATCTGGATAGCGGTTTAAATCTTCAACACTCAGCTGGATGGTTTTAGCATACGGACTTTCGTTGGCATTTAACCAAGTTGTGCCGCTTAACTTTTCACTTTTAGCTGAGCTGTAAGCAGCAAGCGCTGCAATATTTGCTGGTAATAAGTTATTAGCTTGCGTGCTCTCATTGCTCATTTTTAATTGCCTCTAAGCGAATTGAAACCGCATTTGCGTGAGCATCAAGGCCCTCGGCATTTGCAAGGGGTAAAATAGCTTTTGAAAGCTGGGTTAAACCACTTTTAGTAATTGTTTGTACTGTGTAGGTGCGAAAAAAATCAAGTAAGTTCAAGCTAGAATAGCTTGCGCTATAACCATAGGTTGGTAATACGTGATTAGTACCTGATGCATAATCGCCTGCCGATTCAGGCGTATAATCGCCCACAAATACTGAGCCCGCATTTTTAACTTTATCTAGGTAGGGTGTGGAGTCTGCTAGTTGCAAAATTAAGTGCTCAGGGCCGTACTGCGCTGATACGTCAAACGCTTGTGCGATTGAGTCAACTAAAATAAGTGACGAGTTAGCCAATGCTTGCTCGGCGGTTTCTTTGCGGCTTAATTTAGCAAGTTGGCGAGTAAGCGCCTGCTGAGTTTGCTCTATAATACTTTCGCTGTTACATAATAAAATAACTTGCGAGTCTGCGCCGTGCTCTGCTTGTGAGAGTAAATCGGCGGCTATAAATTCTGGGTTTGCACGTTCATCTGCAATAACTAATACTTCAGATGGGCCTGCAGGCATATCAATGGCCATGCCAGGTACAGTTTGCGCCACAAGTTGCTTAGCCATAGTGACAAAGCTATTACCTGGGCCAAAAATTTTATTCACTTTAGGAACCGATTCGGTGCCATAAGCCATTGCTGCAATTGCGCCTGCGCCACCACTTTCTATTAGCGTGGTAATGCCGCATAATTTTGCTGCGTATAAAATAGCGGGGTTAATGGCTTTATCGCCTTGTACGGGGGTAGCAAGTACAACGGTTTTTGCACCGCTTAATTGGGCTAATACACCTTGCATAATAACCGATGATGGCAGCGGTGCACTGCCACCGGGTACATATATACCAACAGCTTCGATGGCTTGATATTTCAGTTCACACACAACGCCCGGTTGGGTCGATAATTTAATATCTTTAGGTAATTGCGCTTCATGAAAACATTTTACATTTGCATAAGCGGTATCAATGGCATACTTAAGCTCTGCACTGAGCGCCTGCTCAGATGCGTTTATTTCATCAAGCGACACACGTAAACGTGGGTTCGCTCTATTATCAAACTCTTTAGCCATGTCTAGCAAAGCGTCGTCGCCTTGCTCTTTTACTTTAGCTAAAATAGTTTTACATATAGCTTCAACCTTAGCGCTGGCCGAAACCGCAGGGCGTGTTAGCGCCGCTGCTTGTGCTTGTGAAGATTCCTCATTCCAACGAAGCATGTTACTTACTCCATCATTTTTTCAATAGGCATAACTAAAATTGAGTTAGCACCTAAGGCTTTTAGCTGCTCCATGGTTTCCCAAAATAAAGTTTCGCTGCTTACCATGTGCAGTGCTACATAATCATCACTACCGGCAAGGGCAAGTAGGGTAGGTTGACCAGAGCCAGGCAAAATTTCGCAAATTTCTTCAAGCTTATTTTTTGGCGCGTGTAGCATGATGTATTTGCTTTCTTTAGCTTGTCTAACACCACGTAGGCGCGGCATAAGCTTATTGATTAGTGCTAGTTTGTCAGCGTCTTGTAGGTCTTTATTTTGAATTAAACAAGCGTTTGATTCTAAAATAGTATCGCCTTGCATTAATCCATTCGCTTCAAGCGTTGCGCCAGTAGAAACCAAGTCACAAATTGCATCAGCAAGGCCTGCACGTGGCGCTACTTCAACCGAGCCGGTAAGCATAACCGTGCTGGCGTTAATGCCTTCGCGTTTTAAGTACTGTTTTAAAATTTCAGGGTAGGTGGTAGCAATGCGTTTGCCTTCAAACCAGCTTTTGTCTTGCTTACCAAGCTCTTGTGGCCACGCTAGTGCTAGGCGGCAGTAGCCAAAGTCTAGTTTAGACAGTTTAGTTACTTCGCTTGGGATACCTTGGCGTAAACGCTCAGCTTGCACTTCTACTAGTACGTTTTCACCCACTATACCTAAATCACATACGCCTTCCATTACTAAGCCCGGAATATCGTCATCGCGCACACGTAATACATCAATTGGCATATTAGTTGAGTGTGCAATTAAGCGTTGTTCACGAAGGTTAAGCTTAACACCTAACTGTTTTAACAGATCTTGACAATCTTTAGATAGGCGGCCGCCTTTTTGGATGGCGATACGTAGACGATTTGTGTTACTCATTATTCATTTTCCTTTAATTTAAAAACTAAAAACCCCGAGGGGAACCTCAGGGCGAAAATGAATCAATGTTTTTTGAATCGCCAGAGGTTCCTTTTAGGAATAACCTCTCAGCGAAAGACCTGACAGGTTATTCCGGTGAATGGTGGTGATGATGTACTGTTGTCAGGTTTAAGCGCATTTTTTATCCTATTTAACTGCTCGTTGTTATAGTAACGTTCAGTTGTTATCTGTTTAAATAAATTTCGCATTCATAAAAACATAAACAGCCATATTATGGCAAGTTTTTTTAGCTTAATTAAAGCATATCTTATAACTGTCGATAATATTAAGAAGGAAAGTGCATTTTTTGCATATATTTGTTTGTTTATTAGCCAAACCAAGCGTTTAGATAATTTAACAGTAAACTAAGGAAGTGTGTATGGATATCATGATTCCTTATTTAGGAAGAATAACCAGACTAGAAGTTGAGTCAAAAAGTGCTTTTCATATTGCGGGTGTGCAAAGTGGATCGGCCGCTGAAAAAGTTGAACTAGAGAATAAAAAAAGGCGTGAGTTACAAAAAAAGAAAAAGCTCAATATGCTTGACGACCAAAATAGTAAAAAAAAGTCTAACGTAGACGATGACGAAAACCCCCATTTAGATACATGGGCATAGGTTACAGTTACTGTATATTGCTAGAATTATAAAAGGGAAGCCTATAAATAGACTTCCCTTTTTCTGTTGAACTAATTAGTTCTGACTTTTACTTTTTAATATATAAAAGCTAAATATAGCGAACACACATACCTGAGCCACAATACCTTGCCATGTCGACTTAATACCAAGCCATGCTATATCAAAGCTCATTGGTAGCGGCGCAATACCTATTATGTCGGCCTCTTGTAATGCAATAACGGCTTTGCCCATAAGCACAAACGAGAGTGCAAATAATAGGTAAGTGGTAATTGCAAAAAACTTAGCAACCGGTAATTTAATTGAGTACTTAATTAATACCCACGTGATAATAGCCAGTATTGCAATAGCTATCGCAAAACCCGATGCAATAGATGAATATTGAGCAGGCGAGCTTTGCGTTAATAAAGACTGATAAAACAATACGGTTTCGAATACTTCACGGTATACGGCAATAAAAGAAAGCCCCGCTAATCCCCAAAGTGTCCCCGACTCAAGACGCTTATCTATATTGTCTTTTATATATTTTTGCCATTGTTGAGCACTTGTTTTACTGTGCATCCATACGCCAACATACAGTAAAATTACAGCGGCAAACAATGCGCCAGCACCTTCCATAACTTCGCGACTTGCACCACTTATTTCTATTAATGTTTGTGCAGCAGCCCATGTTAAGCCACCTGCAATAAGTGCTGTTACCCAGCCAATATGTACGTATTTAAGCGCATCTTGACGTTTCGTTTTAATAAGCACAGTCATAAGGGCAATTATAACTAAGAGTGCCTCTAAGCCTTCTCGCAGTAATATTATTAAACTCGCTGAAAGTAGAGCGCCATCAGTTAGCTTGGTTTCGTTTAGCATGCTATCTGCTTTAGCGAGTTGTGTTAGTGCTACACTTACTTTTTCGGCAACGACGACTGTATCTTTTTCGTTTTTGAATGTTTGGCGCAGGTTCATCAGTTGTACTTCGATGTTTTTACGCAGTGTTTCGTCGTAGGCATTTAAGTTGTTTTCAACAAGCTCAAAGCCATCTAAGTATGCGCTAATTGCTAAATCACTTGCTTGTGAGTAATTGCCTTTAGCATGCGCGGCTTGCGCTGCAAGTAACTGCGTGCGAGTAACTGTTATCGGATTTTTGTTAGCACTAAATAATTGCTCTGGATTACCACGAAGCCATTTAACGTAATGTGCTTGTGCTTCACTTTGACCTGCCGATAATTGTGCAGGGTTTAGGTTTACAATCTGCGAAGCGGTAATGTTTTGTTCTACATTTTGTGGTTTTTGAACATCCTTAAATGCCAAGCTACCTACATAAAAAGCTAAAGACCATCGTTGTTGTTCATTAAATTGGGTAAAAGCAACCATAGGTGTGTCGTCAATGCCGTTACTTACAGCGTCAAATAACCCCATTAATGAGCGGTTAGTTGCGCGTTCTTCATCGGTAAAGTTGGTAGGTTCTGGCGATAAATTTTTTGCAAGCGGACCGTCGCCTTGACCACTAGGGCCGTGACACATTGAGCAGTTAGTAGCAAAAAGCGCTTTAGTTTGCTCAACCGGAAGCAGCGATGTAGGTAACGATAGTTGTGGCATAAAGGTAAGCAGCGACTCACGAAGCGCTGAGCTTGCTGCACGTACATCGGCAACACTCGCTTTATTAGCAATCGCTGTATGCAGTGCTTTAGCTTGTGCCTTTACTGTATCAAACTCATTGGCTTGGCCTGATAGCTGTCCAGCTTGCTCAATAATAACGTGCGAAAACTCAGTCATTTCTTGATATTCGTCGGGGTCTAGTATTTCACCATTTCCAACAGCTGCCACGTAATCTACACCTACATACTCTGCAAGCTGTGCAATTTGTTTTATTTTTGTTTGCTCATTAGGTGAGGCCGACACATTAAAGCTTGCCATAGCCATTATAAAAAGCACAAAAAAACAATGAAATTGTCGTTTGCCCAGAGATACCAAATTAAAAAACACGTGAGAATTATTTTTGGACATTGAAAAGCCCTACAGAGGAAAAGCCAAAATTATAATTGTTTTCATTTGCATTTCAAGCGGATTAATTTAAACAAAGAAGATAAATAAAAAGGATAACAATTTATAGAACTTTAAAGTGTTTTTGTAACACGTGAGTAACAGTAACCAAGTGATTTATGTAATAACTTGGTTACTGAGTTGATTGCTCACAAAGCATTTATTACTTTGATTGCTCAGCTGACTTAATGCTGCTTTGAATAAGCGGCGAAATAGTTAAGCCTTGTACAATAATAGAAAATATAACCACAACGTAAGTAACAATAACGATTAGGTTATGTAGGTCAGAGCCGCCTACAAAAACTTGCTCGCGCGGGATTGCTGCCGCCATTGCCAGTGCAAGACCACCGCGTAGCCCACCCCAGGTTAAAATTTTAACACTGTGTTTATCGTAACTTCTAAAGCGTTTAAAGATAACAAAGGGTGCGCCTACGCTAATAAAGCGTGCTAGTAATACTGCAGGTACCATTAGTAAGCCTAAGCCAATTTCACCAAGCGTGATTGGCATCGTCACTATTAGCATACCTATTATTAAAAACAGTAGGGCATTTAAAAAGCTATCGGTTGCATGCCAAAAATCTTTTACGTAACGAGTGTCTTCAGGCCCCGTGCGCTCAGTTGCTTTAGTACGAGTAATGTTACCCATTAATATGCCGCTCGTTACCATGGCAAGTGCGCCTGATATTTCCCAAATATTTGCAGCAGCAAAACCTGCGGTAGGAATAGTTAAGGTTATCAATAAGCGAATGTTTACATCGCGGCTGTTAATAATTAAAAAGTGGCCAACCAAAGCAATAACCAAACCAAACGCAATGCCGCCTAGGGCGTCTACAAAAAAGAGTTCTGCTATATCGCCAAATTGTGCATCGGTGCCATAAAAAGCAACTGAAAAAATGGTCGTAAATATTACTAAACCAATACCGTCGTTAAATAGTGACTCACCTTCTACTTGAACTGAGATTCCTTCTGGCGCTCGCATTTGTTTAATAATAGCAAGTACAGCAATAGGGTCGGTTGGGCTAATAAGCGCGCCAAATAATAAACAGTAAATAAACGGTACATCAAAGCCAAATAAGGCAAATAGATAAAAACTTAAATAACCGACTATAAAAGTGGAAGCAATAGTAGAAAATAGCACTAGTGCGGTTATTTCCCAGCGCTGTTTACGAAGCGCCATAAGGTTAATTTCCAATGCGCCAGCATAAAGTAAAAATCCGAGCATACCTTTGAGTAATAACTCGTTAAAGTTAATACTGGAAACAATTTGGGTCATGGCTAACGCATTTTGATCGCCTAATAATTTAACGGCAATGATCAACAATAATGAAATGACAACCGAGCCTGTGGTAATGGCAATAGTGGTTTGCATTTTAAGAATATATTGATTTGCAAATGCAATAAAAATAGCAAGTGCAGAAAGAAAGCAAATGAGGTACCAAGCATTCATCGATTAACCTTAATTAATTATAAGCGACACACAAAAAGCAAGTTTCAAGGCTGCTATGGTACTCCTGTCATATTATAGTGTCACAATATTTATAGGCGAATTAGGCGTTTAATTTAACTTTACTATCGCAACTGGTTAATAGTAAGTGAGCCATTGTTAATAGTGTTGTCATAACTTTAAAGCTAAGTTAGTAATAACGTGTCTTGGTAATTTAGGATGAATAATTAAAATGAAGATTTTATTTTATAAATAGCGTCATAAAAGTAAAACTACTTTGTAATTACTTGCCCTTGGTGGTTAGCTTACGTAAAATCGCGCTATTATTTATTGTAAAGTGATTGGTATTATCAAACAGCTGTTTAGTGCAACCGGGCCTTTGGCGTTATCTTTAGATGGGTATACACCACGACAGCCACAAATAGATATGGCCGTTGCCGTTGCTGATGCGTTAAAAAACAGCTCACAACTAGTAGTTGAAGCCGGTACGGGCACAGGAAAAACCTTTGCCTATTTAGCCCCCGCGCTTAAATCAAAAGGTAAAACCATCATATCTACGGGCTCTAAAGCCCTGCAAGAGCAGTTATATCATCGCGACTTACCTCAACTCGTAAAAGCGTTAAGTGCTTCTAAAAAAACGGCATTATTAAAAGGCCGAGCAAACTACTTATGTACTTATCGACTTAATCAGCATGTGGCTCATGTACCTACCGACGATTCTGATGTAATGCACCAATTAGCTATGGTGGCTAAGTTTGCCAGCGAAACACAGTCAGGCGACTTAGCCGACTGTATTGGTATAGAAGACGATGCAAAAGTATTACCTTATGTAAACTCCACCGCAGACAACTGTTTAGGCAAAGAATGCCCCGACTTTCAGGCTTGTTATATAAGAAAAGCACGCTTAAATGCGGCTGATGCCGATATAGTGGTAATTAACCATCATTTATTTTTTGCTGATATGGCGGTAAAAGACAGTGGTTTTGCAGAGCTGATGCCCACAGCAGATGCTTATATATTTGATGAAGCACACCAATTAAGCGAAATTGCTAGTGATTACTTTGGCGAAAGCGTTAGCACTAAAAAGCTGGTGGATTTAATAAACGATTTACGCGCCATTTATCGAGCCGAAATCCCTGACATGCTGCAGCTAGGTAAAAGCTTAAATAAACTCGAAACCAGTGTTGCCGATTTACGCCTGCAGTTTGGCGTTGATGGCAGCCGTGGTGATTGGCGCGCCAAGCTCAGTGATAAGCAAATTTGCGCCGCGTTGCATCGGGTTATTAGCGACCTAGACTTTGTTTATCAGGTATTAAAACTTTGCTTAGACAGAAGCGATAAAATAGAGCACCCGTTTGAACGTGCACTGGCATTTAAAGGCCAGTTGGAGCGGGTATTCGATACCACACAAACAGGTTTTAGTTATTGGTATGAAACCACCCGCCGTTATTTAACTATTAATATAACGCCATTAAATGTATCAGTTAAATTTGCTAAAATGATGGCCGATACAGGCGCAGGGTTTGTATTTACCTCGGCTACATTGTCCGTCGATAATCAGCTTAGCCACTTTAACGCCAGCCTTGGACTAACACCCAAACAAAGCATGATGGTAGATAGCCCGTTTGATTATCCAAACCAAGCACTGCTGTGTTTGCCGCGTTACTTACCTGACTCGCACGCAGACAATATGCCCCACGCAATTGTAAAATTAACGCTGGAACTGATTAAGTCGGCTAAAGGACGCTGTTTTGTGCTTTTTACAAGTTACCGTATGATGCATTTAGTAGCCGAAGGGCTTACTACGCAAATAGACTACCCAGTTTATATGCAAGGACAAATGTCGAAACGTATTATTTTAGAAAAGTTTACCCGTCATGGTAACGCAGTGCTATTAGGGACTGCTTCATTTTGGGAAGGAGTTGATGTACGCGGCAGTACACTAAGCTGTGTTATTATTGATAAGCTTCCATTTGCCGCACCAGATGACCCTTTACTACAAGCTAAAATGCAAGACTGTCAAATGCAAGGAAAAGACCCCTTTGCACATATACAATTACCACAAGCAGTTATTGCGCTTAAGCAAGGAGTAGGGCGGTTAATACGCGACAGTAAAGACAAAGGCGTACTTGTAATATGCGATAATCGCTTAGTTACACGCCAGTACGGGCAAGTATTTTTAAAGAGCTTACCGCCAATGCGCCGCACGCGAAGCTTAGAAGATGCCAATAAATTTTTACAACAAATTAATTAGAGTAATAAAATGATCAAAAGTAATATTCTTGCCCTTGATGCGTCTACCGAAGCGCTATCAATTGTTTTACATTTTAAGGGGCAAACATTTCATCATTTTGAAGAATGCCCACAGCAGCATAGTCAAAAAATACTGCCATTAATAGATCAGCTATTAACCAGCGCAAACTGTAAATTAAAAGACTTAGACGTAATTGGCTTTGGTCAAGGTCCAGGTAGTTTTACGGGAGTACGTATTAGTGTAGCTATTGCACAAGGCCTTGCATATTCAACTAAATTACCACTTGTAGGGGTATCTACGTTAGCTATTATGGCGCAACAAGCGTTTGAGCAACACGGCCATGAAAGTGTTTATCCCAGTATTGACGCCCGCATGGGAGAGATTTACTTTGCACATTACCAAGCACAAAACGGCTTAATGCAATTAGTTAATCAAGAATGCGTAATTAAACCTGAGTTGTTAAATCAAGATTATATAGCCAATAGTGCACCACAATCGGTTGCTGTAGGTACAGGGTTTAAAACATACCCTGATGCGTTGAATGATTTTAATAACGTAGCTATAAATAGCGAGATCACACTGCCTGATGCACGCTACATGCTAGCATTTGTAGAAGCAGGCTTTTTAGCAGGTAACGTTGTAAAAGCAAGCGATGCACAGCCTAAATATGTACGTGATACTGTTACTTGGAAAAAGCTTCCAGGTCGAGAGTGAAAATTAAATAACGAGTATTTGCAAATTGGTTGTTTTTAAATCATAATTTTAAATAGATTAAGATTGGAGACGCGTAATGACGCTGCCTATTGGTTCAGGTTTTTTTACCGGAGATATTCCGGGTAGAGTTAGCTCTGCTAAAGTAGTTACTAATAAACCACAAGGTTTGTTAGAGCACACTGCTGCGCCAAAAACGAATACCGATTATGTTAAAAACAGTCGTGAAGGCGTAGAGTTAGCCAATCAATTTTTTAAAGCGAGCGCAGCAAATACACAATATAATCAAACTATTTACGACCAACCCTCAGCACAAGTAAGCAAGGCTATTTCCACTTATACCGAATTTGCAAATTTAGAACGACGTGCTGAAGTGCAAGATTTAATTGGTGTAGACATTTACGCTTAAATTACTCAAGCATAAAATTTAAAAATAAAAAGCCCGAACATATTAGATGCTCGGGCTTTTTGTTTGTTACATATTTATTGTATTTAATAACGTTATTTTTCTATAAATGCAATTAGCTTATCGGCAATGTCAGTATTGTTTTGTGAGCCCGTAAATTGCTCGCTACCTTTACCATAGGCAAATACTTGTACATCAACTGCTGTGTGGCCACCAGTTGTCCAGCCAGTAAAACTGGCATCGTTAATAATACTTTTAATGGCTAAATTTAAAGGCTTTTTACCCATTTTTTTAGCTTGCTCAAGTTTAATTTGGTGCTCAGCACTAAACTCAATATTAGTATTAGCCGACCAAACTGTTTTTAAATCACTGGCATCCATTAATAGCGAGGTTAATTTACCAGCCGAGGCTTTAACGCCTTTAACTATTTCGGTATCCCACTTGTATTGTCCGTGGGCACCAAGTGTTAAACCACCTGTTGAGTGATCTGCGGTAACAATTAAAATCGTGTCTTGGTTTTTATCAACGTATGCTTTTGCTTTTTCGACCGATTTAGCAAAGTCGTCCATTTCTGCCATAGCACAGGCTATATCGTTAGCATGGCCACACCAATCAATTTGGCTGCCTTCAATCATCACAAAAAAGCCTTTTTTGTTTTGGCCATCTAACAAATCAAGTGTTTTAGTGGTTAATCTTGCAAGGCGAGTAGGGTGTTCATCAATTGCGTATGGAAGGCCTTTTTCGGCGTATAAACCAATGGCAGGGAGCTGCGTAATTTGGCCTAGGTTATTAATGTCGTCGGAGTATTGATAACCAGCGGCTTTAAATTCTTCAATTAAGTTACGGTCTTCACGAATAAAATATTTAGTCCCTCCACCTAGCATTAAATCAACGGGTAGCTTGCCGGCAATTTTATTATCAATGTAATCGTTAGCAATTTCATCGTAGTTACCGCGAGATTCATTATGAGCCGCAAAGCTTGCCGGTGTGGCGTGGTTAATTTGTAAAGTAGCGACAAGTGCAGTGGTCATACCGCGCTCTTTTGCAATTTCTAACATCGTTTTAACGGGCTTTTTATTGGTATCTACGCCAATAGCACCGTTATAGCTTTTATGACCACTACTTAAAGCTGTAGCGCTTGCTGCGCTGTCGGTAACATAAGTATGATCGTCTGGGTAGGTGTGTGCCATACCGGTTAACATAGTATCGAATACAGTGCTTTCAATTGCCTTTGTGTTTGGATCGTCTTTAAAGTAACGATAAGCAGTTGTATAAGCTGGGCCCATACCATCACCAATCATATAAATAATGTTTTTTGGTGCCGAATCTGCATAAGCACCTGTTGCGCTGCATAAAAGCGCCAATAAACTGAGCTGTTTTTTCATGTTTGTACCTTTTAAATGTACTTAATTTAATAGCTTGGAGTTATTGTATACAATTAATATGATAAATAAATTAATATCGATGAACGACTAAAGCAAAGTGTTAAAGTTATATTGCGCTTAAGCTTTATTAAATCAGGATTATATAAACTAATTTACTTGCTTAGTTAGTTATAATTACTCCTTTGTTTTAAATTAGCTGGTAGCAAATACCTATCATTAAAGGTTACATTGTCTATAACTACTGAAAGATAGATTTAAAAACACCTTTTAAAACACGTTAGAGCTAACAGTTATAAATAATCATTAATAAAATTAATAGGGGTATGCTGTGGAACCATTTAATATTCAAATCAATAATTTAAATATTCATGGTTTAAAAGCGGGAAGTGGAGATGAAGTTGTAATTGCGCTGCATGGTTGGCTTGATAATAGTGCAAGTTATATCCCTATGTTAGCAAATGCCAAAGTACAGCAAACGTGGTATTGCCTTGATTTTGCCGGACACGGTTTGTCGTCGTGGCGTAGCGACGACGCACACTATTATTTTGTAGATTATATTGATGATATATATCAGTTTATAAATGCTTTAGGGGTAAAAAAAGTACACCTAGTAGGGCACTCTATGGGCGCTATGGTGGCGGGGTTGTTTGCAAGCTGTTTTAGTGATTATGTAACGTCTGTAACATTTATAGAAGGGATTGGGTACGTAACAACCCCAAGTGAAGAAGTAACGCAAAAACTTAAAAGTGCTATTTTAAACCGAGGCAGGCTAAAAAATAAAAAGCCAAGAGTGTATCAATCTAAAGAGCAAATACACCAAGCACGTGCGCAAACAACAGATTTAAGTAGCCAGCTTGTTGAGGTGTTAATGGCGCGCAATATTAAAACAATTAAAAATGGATTTGCATTAACAACCGACCCAAAGCTTAAAAATCATTCAGGTTTTAGGTTTGATGAGGCGCAATGTATTGGTGCAATAAAAAATTTAATTGCGCCATGTCAGTTAATACTAGGGGATACAGGCTACACTTTTGTAAAACAAAATTTAGAAAACTATGCTAAATATTACAATAGCTTAAACGTAATAACTGTAGAGGGCGGGCATCACTGTCATATGCAAAGTAGTGCGCACTGTTTTGAACAGATTCAAGCATTTATGGTGCAAAGTAGCGTGTGTTAATTGTATATTAGCGTTAAATGTGGGATTATTCTTCATTAGAGTATTTGCTCAATTGTCAAAGTGCCTTACTTAGATTAAGGTTAATAAAAATATAACTATAAACAGGGGCTAAGAGTGGAAAAAATTTGGCTTAAGCGCTACCCAGAAGGTATGCCTGAAACTATCGATCCTGAGCACTACGCCTCATTACTCGAAGTGTTTGAAAAAAGTTTTACCGACTACAAAGATTTACCCGCATTTACAAATATGGGTAAAACCTTGTCTTATGATGAAATTGATACTGCAACTAAAAAAGTTGCGTCTTATATTCAAAATGATTTAGGCCTTAAAAAATGTGACAAAGTGGCAGTTATGATGCCTAACTTGTTACAAACGCCCATTGCTATTTTAGGTATTTTACGTGCCGGCTGTGTTGTTGTTAATGTAAATCCACTCTACACAGTGCGTGAACTTGAGCACCAACTAAAAGATTCTGATACTTCAGCAATTTTTATATTGGCTAACTTTGCCGATACACTCGAAAAAGCGCTACCGCATACCGATGTTAAACATATTGTTGTTACCCAAGTGGGCGACATGATGGGTGGGATTAAAAAGCATGTTGTAAACTTTGTTGTTAAGTACATTAAAAAAATGGTGCCAAGCTATACTTTGCCAAATACCATTGATTTTTGCGACTTACTTAAAGCCGACGAAAATGCCTATGTACGTCCAGAGGTTAACTTAAGTGATTTAGCTTTTTTACAATATACCGGTGGAACAACGGGTGTATCTAAAGGCGCAATGTTAAGCCACGGTAATATGGTAGGTAATCTTGAGCAAGTTTCAGGATGTTTAGACCCAGTGCTTGAGCGCGGTAAAGAAGTGGTAATAACTGCGTTACCGCTTTACCATATTTTTGCATTAACGGCTAACTGCTTAACATTTATGAAGTACGGTGGCCTAAATGTACTTATAACTAACCCACGCGACATGCCTGGTTTTATTAAAGAATTAAGTAAAGCTAAATTTACTGCTATTACGGGTGTAAATACTTTATTTAATGGTTTGTTAAACACGCCAGGATTTGCCGAACTTGATTTTAGTCACTTAAAAATGTCATTAGGCGGCGGTATGGCTGTACAACGCCCAGTTGCTGAAAAATGGCAAACAGTTACAAAATCTAAATTAATGGAAGGGTATGGTTTAACCGAGTGTTCTCCTTTAGTTACCGTTAGTCCTTATGACTTAACGGCATATAATGGCTCAATTGGTTTACCGGCTCCAAGTACTGAAATCAAATTAATTCTTGATAATGGCCAAGAAGCAGCAAAAGGTGAACCAGGAGAGCTTTGGGTTAAAGGCCCGCAAGTTATGCTTGGTTACTACAAACGCCCAGATGCAACCGCTGAGAGCTTACAAGATGGCTGGTTTGCTACCGGTGACATAGCAACTTATGACGACGAAGGTTTCTTTTATATAGTCGATCGTAAAAAAGATATGATTATTGTCTCGGGCTTTAATGTATTCCCTAACGAAATTGAAGAAGTTGTTGCCATGCACGACGGAGTGCTTGAAGTAGCAGCTATTGGTATCCCTCACGATACGAGTGGTGAACAAGTTAAAGTTTTTGTTGTAAAAAAAGACCCTTCTTTAACTGAAAAAGATATAATAAAACACTGTCGTGATAATTTAACTAATTATAAGGTGCCTAAGCTTGTTGAGTTTAGGGATGAGTTACCTAAAACTAACGTAGGTAAAATACTCAGAAGAGCCTTGAAAGATTAGCAACCATTAAAAAAGCCGACATATGTCGGCTTTTTTATTGTAGGAGACTAAGTGCACTACCAATTAATTGAAACCCAAAATCAGCTTAATACTTTTGTTGAGCAAATTAAAAACAAGCCCGTTTTAGCCATAGACACAGAGTTTATGCGTCGTCGTACTTTGTACCCAGAAGTTGCACTTATTCAAGTTTATGATGGCGAGCATTTAGCACTTATAGATCCACTGGCAGAACTGTCATTATTCGATTTTTGGCAAATCTTAAAAGATCCTGCTGTTTTAAAAGTATTTCACTCTCCTTCAGAAGACATCGAAGTTTTTCAAAAGTACGCTGGGTTTGTTCCTACGCCGTTATTCGATACTCAATTTGCACTGCAAATTTTAGGCGAAGGAAACTGCATGGGCTTTGCCCTTATGGTAAAAACCTTACTGGATATTGAAATAGATAAAAGTGAATCACGTACAAATTGGTTGCAACGGCCATTAACAAATAAACAATTAGAGTACGCTGCTGCCGATGCCTATCATTTATTACCCTGTTTTAATCTTATTATTGACAGTGTAAAAGCCGCCGATTTATTTAATATTGTTATTAGCGAAAGTGAGTTAGTGGCTAATAAGCGTGAATTTCAAACCCCAGATGAACTGCTCTATAAAGACATTAAAAATGCGTGGCAACTAAGGCCACATGAACTTGCAATATTAAGAGAGCTGGCTGTTTGGCGTCGAAATAAAGCAATTCGTAAAAATTTAGCACTTAACTTTGTATTAAAAGAACATAATATGACAGAAATTGCTAAACGAGGGCCAGCAAGTTTAAATGCATTAAGGCAAATTCCGGGCGTTGAGGCGATAGAAGTGAACCGCTCGGGAGTCGAAATACTAAAGTGTATTGAGCAAGCAAAAGCATTGCCTGAGGAGCAACACCCAGCAATTTTAAAGCGTTTAATAGACTTTCCTAGTTACAAAAAAGTAGCGAAAGAGATAAAACAAAAAATTAATAAAGTTGCCAAAGAACATAATATTCCAGAGGATGTAATGGCTTCTAAAAAGCAGGTTAATCAACTAATTAGTTGGAATTGGAAATTATCTGCAGCACAAAAAGAGCAGCATATTAAACCAGATTTGCTTAGTTCTTGGCGCTATTCTTTTGTAAAAGATACGCTAAAAGAATGGGATGTTTGATCGTATTTAAGTATCTAAGGTTAGCTTACATAGATAACTTACTTAATAGTGTATTGAGCTAACAGGTATAAATACTAAACTATTATAAGTGCACCTATTATTGGGAGGCAGTTATAATAGCTTTATTAATTTATTTGCTATTCATTTAGTGGTATTTTTTATATACCACTGTTATTAAAGTGCTTTTTATGAAAGTTGAAACAATAAAACGTAAACTATTAGAACTATGTAAACCAGCTTGGATATTAGCTATTTTGGTTGCTTTTAATGGTTACTGGCTAATTAAACCTGTTGTTGCACGTATGCTCGAAATGCTACCGGGTGTATTAAACTGGTCGCTCGATTGGTTAAATTTAATTGATAAAATAGGAATAACAGAACTACCGCGCTTTATTTTAGGTGCAGGCTTAATAATAATGTCGGTTGGCTTAGCTTTAAAAGCACGTTTAGCGTGGGCTTTTTCACTGATACTATTAATAGTGGTCGCGGTTATTAGTATTTCATCGTCAAGCTCTGGGCTAATATTATTGTCTTACACTATGGTTGTGAGCATGTTATTACTCGTATACTGGAAAAGCTTTGATGGCTCTAGTATTACCGCAGGTAGTTTGTTTGCTCTAACGAGTACAGGCGCATTAATGCTTTATGCTGTGTTTGGCACTTTGTATTTAGGCAGCGAGTTTAGTACCCCTATTACCGATTTACCCACTGCATTTTACTTTTCTATTGTGAGCATGTCGACGGTAGGCTATGGCGATCTTTACCCTGTAACGTCTACAGCGCGACTATTTACCGCATCAATTATTGTTATGGGTATTACCGTTTTTGCTACTTCGATCAGTGCTATTATAGGCCCTGTGATTGGTGGTAATCTTAAAAAAATTGTTAAAGGTAGGATTTCGAACGTAATGAGAAAAAATCATTTTATTATTTTAGGTATTTCACCCACCGCACACAGTGTTTATGCGGGTTTGGTAGAGCGTGGCGATGCAGTTACTTTAGTGTGCCCAACAGGGTCTGAACACGAATATCCGGTAGATGCAGACATTGTTTATGGCGACTCAAGCTCAGCCGATATCTTAATCGAAGCGGGCGCTAAAAAGGCAAATTATATTTTAGCGTTACGCAATGATGATGCTGAAAATGCGTTTAGTATTTTAGCGGCTAAAGAAGTTGCTGGCGAGGACACCAAAACAATTGCTTTGGTTAATTCAAGTAAACATATTCCGCAAATTAAGCGCGTAAAACCTGACGTGGTATTTTCATTGCAACTACTCGGTAGTGAGCTGTTAGTGAGAACGC
This sequence comes from Pseudoalteromonas sp. 120-MNA-CIBAN-0494, assembly GCF_040308885.1. Taxonomy (NCBI): domain Bacteria; kingdom Pseudomonadati; phylum Pseudomonadota; class Gammaproteobacteria; order Alteromonadales; family Pseudoalteromonadaceae; genus Pseudoalteromonas; species Pseudoalteromonas sp. 120-MNA-CIBAN-0494. The sequence continues at coordinate 92,458 of NZ_JBEOOE010000008.1, read as the reverse complement.
TAAAGGGTGAGACTATTGATAATAAATTGATCACTAAATTGTTCTTTGGTGATGCAGAATAAGCTCGGCTAATTACGGCAATGCTTAACTACTTATATAATAACCTTAAGTGTTAACTAAACTAGTCAACTTCAAGTTGAAATATAAGAGTTTAAATAACTCTCTTATTTTAATTTTAGGGTGAAGCTAAAAAGTAAAATTGTTAAACATAAAAAAGCCGTTCACTTTAATGAACGGCTTTTTTGCGAGCAGTAATTTAATGCTTAATTACTGCCTTATACTTTTGGCTCTTCGTCAGGCAAGGTTACGTTTAGCTCAAGCACGGCTAAGTCATCTTCGTTCTGATCAAATTGAACTTGGACTGCGTCACTGCTCACGTTAACGTATTTACGGATCACATCTAAAATATCTTGTTTTAATTGTGGCAAGTAATCCGGCGTTCCTCGTTGAGAACGTTCGTGCGCGACTATGATCTGCAATCGCTCTTTTGCTAATGACGCACTGTTTTTCTTTTCTGAGCGGAAGTAGTCAAGTAAAGACACGTTAACCTCCAAATATCCGTTTGAATAAACCTTTTTTTTCTACATCTAAGAAGCGAAAGTCGACAGTCTCACCTAGTAAGCGGCTAATCGCATCTGCATAAGCTTGGCCTGCATCAGATTCGCTGTCTAAAATAACAGGTTGGCCAGAGTTAGATGCGCTTAATACTGCTTGAGACTCAGGAATAACGCCTAATAAATCAATCGCTAAAATATCCTGAATATCTTCAACCGATAACATTTCACCTTTAGAAACACGATCTGGATTGTAGCGAGTAATTAATAGATGTTCTTTTATGTTTTCTAAGCCTTCTTCAGCGCGCTTAGACTTACTGTGTAAAATACCTAAAATACGGTCTGAATCTCGCACTGACGATACTTCAGGGTTTGTTGTTACAATTGCTTCATCGGCAAAGTACATAGCCATCATAGCGCCAGCTTCAATACCCGCTGGTGAATCACAAACAATGTAATCAAAGTCTTCTTTTAATTCGTTAAGCACGCGCTCAACACCTTCACGTGTTAGGGCGTCTTTATCACGAGTTTGTGATGCAGGGAGTAAAAATAGTTTATCAACGCGCTTATCTTTAATAAGTGCTTGATTTAAATTTGCTTCACCATTAATTACGTTTACAAAGTCGTACACTACACGACGTTCACAACCCATAATTAAATCTAAATTACGTAAGCCAATATCGAAATCGATAATAACTGTTTTGTAGCCTTTTAATGCTAAGCCTGTACCAATTGCGGCACTTGACGTTGTTTTACCAACGCCACCTTTACCCGAGGTAACGACAATAACTTTTGCCATGAGATTTATCCTTTAACCAAAGCTGAAATTTCTAATGATTCATTTTTTTGTTGTATCTGCACAGCGCTACCCCAGTGTTCACCTTGCAGTGAATCACTGATCCAGTAATTGCCATTAATAGAAACAAGTTCTGCTTCTAAGCGATTACAAAATATATGTGCGTTTTTAAACCCTTTTGCGCCAGCGATTGCTCTGCCACGCAGGGTTCCGTATATATGTACGTTGCCATCAGCAATAACTTCTGCGCCATGGCTTACAGCACCTAGTACCACTAAATCGCGATCTTTTGCATAAACTTGCTGACCAGAGCGTACCGTGCCATTAATTATTTGTGCAGGCAAGTGCACTGTTTTTTCAACAATAGATGTATTGGGTTCTTTTTTAACAGATTCACTCTTAACGTCTTGTGAATAATTTAATACCGATAGGCCAGCAGCTTTGGCTTGCGTATGTTGCTCGTCTGAGCCATTACATACACCAACGGCATTAAAGCTCATGCGCTCAAGTAATGACTTTAAATGGACAAAATCGAGAGAGTTATTTTTTATCTCAATTAAGTTAACAACAATAGGCGCACCTTTAAAAAACTTGGGTGCTTGGGCTATTTTTATATACAGTTGCTCTGCTAAAAGATTTATATCAGTACTATAAAGATGTAAAACTGATAACGTAAAAAGATTCCCTTTTAGCTCAAAAATTTGTTCTGACATACACGCTCAATTGAATTATCTGATCAGAGATTAAATTTAGATAAACGCAGGCTGAATAAGGCCTTTATTGAAATTTTCAATCTAATTTTTCTAACTTATTATTGCTCTCATGTTATAGTGTGAATCATTGTTAAGCAAGAATTTATAGGGCCATAATGCTCACTGCGGTATATAAAAGTAAGAAAAAAGCGGATAGCTTCTTATTTGTTGAAAAAAGAGATGATTTTACTAAAGTTCCGGAACCTTTAATGGCTATGTTTGGTCAACCTAAATATGTGATGCTGATAAACCTAGCAAAACGTGAGGTGTTAGGTACAGCTGATTTAGAAACCGTAAAAGCAGCATTGACAGAAAAAGGGTATTATTTACAAATACCGCCTCCGCAAGAGAATCTGTTAAGCCAATTGCGAAAAGAAAACGGAGCCGAGAATGATTAAAAAATTAGCCATAATTTTATGTGGAGTATGTTTAAGCACATCTGTAATGGCAAAAACCCAAGCTGAATTTCAAACATATTTAGACGCTTTAAAGCAAGAAGCAATTGCAAATGGTTACGACAGCCAGCTTATTGATCAAGCATTTGCTGGTGCAAGCTATAAAGAAAAAATAGTATCTGCAGATAAAAATCAGCCAGAAGTTAAAGAAACGCTCGAAACCTATTTACCTAAACGCGTACCGCAATGGAAAATTGATCGCGCCCGTAAATTATACGCCGAAAACCAAGACGTGCTAGAAAAAGTAGCTAAAGACTTTGGCGTGCAAGCGCGCTTTATTGTGGCAATTTGGGGCCTTGAAAGTAACTTTGGTGCTATACAAGGTGGCCATAATGTAATTTCATCGCTCGTTACGCTCGCATTCGATGGTCGTCGCGAAACCATGTATAAAAAACAGCTTTGGGCTGCGCTTGATATTTTAAAGTCAGGGCACATTACCCTTGATAAGTTTAAAGGCTCTTGGGCAGGTGCTATGGGGCAAACGCAATTTATGCCTACCTCATTTAACGCTTACGCGGTTGACTATAATAACGATGGTCGCAAAGATATTTGGACTACCAAAGAAGATGCATTCGCCTCTATTGCTAATTACTTAAAGCAAGAAGGCTGGAACGACTCGCTTACATGGGGTCGTCAGGTTAAGTTACCAGAAAACTTTGATAGTAAATACGTGCTAGTGCGCGGTACTAAAACGCGTAAACAATGGTTAGAATTTTGGAATGACTCAGAGCGCTCATTAGCTGAATGGCAAGCACTAGGTGTACGCCGTGCAGATGGTAGTGATCTGCCAAATGTAGATGTACGAGCAGCGTTGGTAATGCCAGATGATATAAATGGTCGTATGTACTTAGCCTACGATAACTATAAAGTATTTATGCACTGGAATCGCTCGTATTACTTTGCTACCAGTGTAGGTTATTTGTCAGACAGAATTGGCTATCCAAAAAGATAATACAGATTAAATAAGTATCTAAAAAAAAGCCGCAATTGCGGCTTTTTTGAATTTTGGGTTTTACTTACTCTTTTTTAAATATTTTATCTTTTAAATCAATTACCTTACCGATGCCAGATCCTAACTTCATTAGCTTATTAAGCTGCTCAGGGGTTAAACGCTGTAATTCAGATGACCATTTAGTCACTGTTTCAAGCAGGTTATGAATTTCGCCCATTTGTTTTTGTGCGTAAAGTTCATCTTCGTTGCTTGCAGTATCTAATAGATTATCGCGCAGTAAGCTTAGAGTAGGCTCTACTTCGCGTTTTTTACGTTCTTCGAACACCCGGTTAGCCATATCCCAAATATCACCCGCAGGGGCATAATATTCTTTTCTGTCGCCAGGAATATGTTGTACTTTAATGAGCTGCCACGATTGCAGCTCTTTAATGCCCATACTAACATTGCCGCGTGAAATACTGAGGGATTCTGCAATTTGGTTCGCGGTCATCGGATTTTTAGTAATAATCAATAAGCCACACATTTGTCCAATAGTACGATTGAATCCCCAGCGGCTACCCATTTCACCACAGTGCATTACAAAGGAAAAATTTTTGTCGGATAAACTCATAGCTTCTTAATTTTTAGTAATTTCAGAAACTAATGCTAGCACGCTTATTGAGTATGGCAAGATTTTACAGCGAGTTAAGTAATTACTGTCAGACTAAAGTTTAATTTAGATTAATAATCACTCAGCTATATTGGTTTAAGTTGTAACGGGTATAAAGCAATGAAGTTTATTTTTAATACACATTAATACTTATTTTATAGGTATTACTTAAACGATGGAATGATTATGAAAGCTGCAATTAATAATGAATTTAAAGGTAAATTACAAATAATAGACATGCCTATCCCAGAGGTTGGCATAAATGATGTATTGGTAAAAATAGCGGCCTGTGGGGTGTGTCATACAGATTTACATGCATGTCATGGCGATTGGCCTGTTGCGCCTAAAATGCCTTTAGTGCCAGGTCACGAAGGCGTAGGTGTAATTGAAAAGGTCGGTAGCAATATTAAACACCTAGAAGTAGGCGATCGCGTAGGTGTGCCTTGGCTTTACAGTGCCTGTGGGCATTGTGAGTTTTGCTTAGATGGCAGAGAAACCCTGTGTTTGTCACAGCATAATACCGGCTACTCTATAGATGGTAGTTACGCCGAATATTGTTTAGCACACGGTGACTACGTGGTAAAAATACCCGAAGGGCTTGGCTTTTCAGAAGCCGCGCCATTATTTTGCGCTGGAGTAACCACGTATAAAGCACTTAAAGTATCGGGAGCTAAACCCGGGCAATGGGTGGCTATTGTGGGAGTAGGCGGTCTTGGGCACTTAGCTGTACAGTATGCTAAAGCAATGGGGTTTAATGTTATAGCGGTTGATACCGGCAAAGAAAAACTCGCGCTGGCCAAAGAGCTTGGCGCAGATATTACCCTCGACTTTAAAGAAGTGGTTCCAAGCGAAGCCATTTTTGAACAAGTAGGCGGCGCGCATGCAGTTGTATGTACTGCAGTTTCAAAGCCTGGTTTTGAGCAAGCTTATAAAAGTGTACGTCGTGGTGGTAAGTGTGTGTTAGTTGGTTTACCGCCAGAGGATATGCCATTACCTATTTTTGACACAGTATTAAATGGTGTGTCAGTTGTGGGCTCTATTGTAGGTACTCGAAAAGATTTACAAGAGTGCTTAGAATTTGCAGCACAAGGTAAAGTAAAAGCAATTATTGAAGAAAAACGCTTAGAGGATATTAACGAAATTTTTGATGATATGCTCAAAGGCGAAATTAACGGCCGTATAGTTGTTACTATTTAACGGTTAAAAAAGGCAATAAAAGGCGTACATATTAAGTATGTACGCCTTTTATTATTTTAGTGACAAATCCTAGTTAAAGTGTGTAGCTAAAGCTCAATTTAGCATTGCGCTCTTGCCCAGGCATACCGCCTAAAAACATGGCTTTAGAGTAATAACGCTTATTAAATAAATTATTAAGATTTAGCTGCATATGCCATTTATCAGTTGTGTACGAAATAGCAGTGTCATAAATTGTATAGCTAGGTACATAACCATCCGGAATCGAAAACGAGCTAGAGTTAGTGCTGCGGTTATCTACAAAAGTAATACCGCCGCTAATATTTACCGCCTCTGGTAAATTAAACATGTTTGCGTAGTAAGTTACCCAAGTGCTGGCAGTTACATAGGGCACGCCTTTTTGGCGAGTATCGAAACTGCTGCTATTAGGATTACTTTGATCACGTGCATCTTGGTATACGCCGTTGACGTTTATTTTCCATTTATCGTTTAAGTAAGCGTTTAAATCAAGCTCCACACCTTTGGTTTCTTCTTTACCATTATAAAAGCTTTCAACTACCCCCTCTGCAGATACACCCGCTTCATAAAGAGGATTAGCATACTCTAAATTAGTTCGTGCGCTTTCAAATACCACAATAGACGCTAATAACTGATCGTCAAAGGCCTTAAAGCGAAATCCTAAATCGTTACTTAACGATTCAGAATCTTCTCTGTCGGCTTCGTTACCACTTACAGAGCCTAAAACACTGTAGGCTGTACGCCCTTTAGAATGATTAACAAATATCGAGAAATCTTCTGTTGGCTGATAAGTTGCACCTAAATTATAGGTTAAACCACTGTCTGATGTATTTGCCTCAGGTGTTGGGTTTGCACGGCTTGAACTGTAGCGCTCATCTACACCTAAATGCTCGTAACTTTGTTTAATACGGTTATAGGCAACCCCAATACGTGTAGTAAGGGCTTCATTTATATAGCTTACATGTTGAATACCTAACCCCCAAGCTTGTACTTTTTTATTGTAGTCGCTGGTTTTAAGTGGGTCGTAATCGGCAAAGTTACCGGTTGGCCAGTTAGGCTCTCGTATATCGTAAATGTAGGGCAGTGTGCCTTGGTAAAGTAAGTTACCGTCGCTATCGTTGATCACTTTATCGGCATCATAAATAGAGTATTGTTTAAAGCCAATATCTCTATCTTCATAATTAGCGTTTACTAATAACTCGTTGTCTATATCGGCTACTGAAAAGTCGTAACGCAAATCGGCAAAGTACTGCCATGACTTTTCGTCGGCCTCCACTTGGCGATACTCTTGGCGGCGTGCTGCAAACGGGTAAAGTACCCCGTCTTCAACTAGTGGCGCGCGCGGATCTTGGTTTATTACTCCACTGCGAGTTGAATACACGTAATTATAAGCTCCGGTTTGACGAGCAAAGCTTGAGGTGTAATTACGATACTGCAATTGTTGATTCAAAAATAAATCATCGGTAATAAAGTAGTTGTGGGTTAATTTAAAACGCAACTCCTCACCTTCGTTATCTTTAGCCATAGGTGAAATAATACCATTAGTACCAAAGCTGTAAGGCGTTAAACCATCTGAAGACGATAATGAATTTGCAAGCTCAATGCGCTGCGCTTCAGATAATTGCAAGCCATTGCCAGACGGATCATTTACTAAATCAGCACCGGTTACTTGATCTGACGTTAGTCCATTTACCGAATTTGCATCGTAAATACGAATAGGGTGACCAATTGAATCCACTGCAATGGCATCTTTAATGTAGGCCGCGGAGAGCATAATATTTTGTTTGTTATCGAATACATATTTAAGCGAGGTATAAATTTCGTCGCGATCTTCTTTTAAGTCACGAAAGCCGGCACTTGAAGCTGTTTTAGCCATGACCCTATAGGCTAAATTATCGGTTATAGCATTGGTGCTATCAATCGAAAGTGCATAACTATCCCACTGGCCATGCTCTACGCCCACTTTATGTTTTTCGTTAAACTCAGGCTTTTTTTCAATTAGGTTTATTACGCCACCAGCGCTACCTATGCCATATAAACCAGTAGCAGGGCCTTTTAGTACTTCAACCGATTCAACATTAGTAAGTGAACGAGTCGGGTTAAAGGTATTACCTAGCCCAGCACCGCCATACATACCGTCGTAGGTGTAATTGGCATCTAAGCCGCGAATAACTAAATTATCGCCAATACCGTAGTTATTGCCGGCTTGAGTTAAACCACTTACGTTGCGTACTAAATCTTGCAGGCTATTAACCCCTTGTGATTCAATAAGTTCACGGTCAATAATAACCACAGGAGCTGGGGTTTCCATTAACGACATGTTTGACTTAGTAGCTAAGCCAGAGCTCATAACAACACGGTTTTGTTTTTCGTAAACGCTAATGCGCTCTATGTTGTCTTCAACTTTTATATCATTAGCAAAGGCTAATTGTGCATTTAAACAAGCAAGGGTAAGTAAAGAATATTTAAAGTTATGCATATAATGGTAAGTATTCGTATTTAACAAGTTACGTGAATGATAATGGTTATCGTTATTAAAATAAATAAAAAGTTCAAAAAAAACTTTAATAACAATCTGTTTGCTGGTTTTTTAAGCGTGTTGAAATTGGTAAGCGTAACTTATGCTTTTTAAATGTACGATTAGCTTTTTCAGCCTAAGTTGGCCAAAGTTTCAGCTATTAATTGTTTAGGCATAAAAATTATTTAGACTTAAAATAAAGGCCCGCTATAAATTAAAAGCGGGCCTTATGTAGAGCTATCTAAAAAGAGTTACTAATTTTTGTAAACTACCCCTGCCTTCATTACAAAAGGAATGTGCTCAAGTGTTGCAATATTTTTAAGCGGATTGCCTTTTACTGCAATAATATCGGCTGCAAAGCCGGTTTTAAGTTGGCCTAACTGCTTATCCATTTTTAATAGCTTTGCGCTATTTACAGTAGATGCTTGAATTGCTTGCAGTTCAGTCATACCAAACTCAACCATGCGAGAAAACTGTTTAGCATTATCGCCATGCGGGTAAATAGCAGCATCGGTGCCAAATACCATGTTTACGCCGGCGTTCACTGCACGTTTAAAGCTATCACGCTGTACTTTAGATACTTGGCGTTCTTTATCTAGGTTTTCCTCATCTACGCCATTTTGCTCACCAAAACTCAGTGTATATTCGGTATTGTAAATATCCATTGAAAGCCAAGTACCATGATCTTTAGCTAATTTAATTGCCTCGTCATCTAAATAACTGGCATGCTCTACGCTATCAACACCGGCTTTAATTGCGGTTTTTATACCATCTGTACCATGAGCATGCGCGGCTACTGGTAAGTCGCGAAGGTGCGCTTCATCTACAATGGCTTTCATTTCTTCAAACGAGTACTGCTGTGCGCCCAATTTAGTCCCTTTTGAAAATACTCCCCCTGTGGCACAAAATTTAATGGCGTTGGCACCGTATTTAATATTTTCGCGCACTTTAACGCGTACCGCCCATGGACCATCGGCAACGCCTTGCGAGGTATATTTAAGCTCAGGTGGCAAACGGTTGTTATCACAATGGCCGCCGGTAATACCTAAAGAGGGGCCTGCTGCCCAAATACGAGGGCCAATTATATCGCCTGCATTAATTCCATCTCGTACTGCAATTACGCTGTAACCTTCTGCGCCTACGTTCCGCACGGTAGTAAATCCAGCTTCAAGGGTTTTTTTCGCAAAGTACGCTGCTTTTACAGCCATACGCGGTACCGATTGTCCTACACGCTCACTGCGAGGTACCGTTGGATCGCTGGTTAAATGCACGTGCATGTCCATTAATCCTGGCATAAGTGTCAGTTCAGGCAGCTTAATATGTTCATCTCCTTTATTAAGCTTAGGCGTTTTATTGCTATCAATAGCGGTGATCACGCCATTATCTATGGTAATAAGGGGCGACTGTATTAACTTACCACTTTGAACATCAAGCATTGCCTTAGCAGATACATAAGTAACAGCATAGGCATTCATACTGTTTAAACATAAAAGTGCGATAGAAGCAGACAGTAGTTGTTTTTTCATATTAGGGGGTCTTTTATTAGTATTTTAAATTAACTCGACTTTACCAAGCTAAACACAAACTGCAAATAAATAGCGATGGCTGTTATCTATCGTAATTTCTTTATTTAGTTGATGTAACTACGCATACTCGATAAGTAAATTTTAACAAGGTATCAGCATGAAATTAATAAACTTGGCGGTTATAGCCAGTGGTGTACTGCTTGCTTTAAGTGGTTGCACTAATATAAATAAAAGTAAGCATGAAAGTAACACCACCAGTAGCCACGCGCAATTGAGCATGGCTAATACTGCCAAAGCAGTGGTGTCAGAGCTTTCAGCACAACAACAGCTTGATGTACTGGTAGCGCAATATTACGATGAGTCGCTTATGTTTAGCCCTCTCAGTGCCACTTACAATGGCCGTAATGAGTTTAATAACCAATTTACGCCTGTTATTTCATCGGCTAGCCGTGATAAAAAAGCCGCTTTTTATAAAAAATATCAACAGCGCTTAACACTTATAGATAAAGAGCAGCTAGTAGGACAAGCATTATTAAGCTTTGAAATATTAACCCAAGACTTAGCGCTTAAGCTTGAAGGAATGCAATACCCAGATTATTTACTGCCAATTAATCAAATGGCAGGGGCACATAACACCTTTGCTGGTTTTGGCTCGGGACAAAGTGCACAACCTTTTAATACAGTTGAAGATTACACCAACTTTTTAGCCCGAAGTGAGGGCTTTATTAATTGGCTTGTAAGTGTGCAAGAATCAATGGCGCAAGGCATAAAGCTTGGCGTAGTGTTACCAAGACCACTGGCTAAAAAGCTGCAACCACAATTTGCAGCCCATGTGGTAACTGACGCTGAAGACTCACTATTTTGGGCGCCAATTAAAAACTTCCCAGAGTCGTTTACAGCACAGCAAAAGCAACAAATTACAGCACAATATAGAAAATTGATTATAGAGCGTTTAGTACCTGCATATAACAGCATGAGCGAGTTTTTAACTAATCAATATATTCCTAATAGCCGAGAAAGTATTGGTTATAGCGATTTACCTAACGGTAAAGCGTGGTACGAATACCAAATTAAAAAACACACTACGCTTAGTTTATCTGCCAACGAAATTCATGATATTGGTTTAAGTGAAGTAGCGCGTATTTTATCTCAAATGAAAAAAGTAAAAGAAACAGTTGGCTTTAAAGGTGACTTATCTGCATTTTTTGACCACTTACGTGATTCGGACGAATTTTATTACAACACGCCGCAAGAGTTAATAGCGGCATACGAAAACGTAAAACAAAAAATTGATGCGCGTTTGCCACTGCTTTTTAACATAGCACCAAAAGCGCCATACGTTGTAAAAGCAGTAGAAGCTTACAGAGCACAGTCGGCTGCGGGCGCATCTTATGCGTCTCCAGCACCAGATGGTTCTCGCCCAGGTGTTTTTTATATTAATACCTATAACTTAAAGGCGCAGGCTAAGTTTTTACTCGAAACACTATCGATTCACGAAGCAGCACCTGGGCATCACTTTCAAATAGCATTACAGCAAGAAATAGATGGCCTGCCAGATTTTCGTAAATTTGGTGGCTACACCGTATTTGCCGAAGGTTGGGCGTTGTACGCCGAAAGCTTAGGGAAAGAGCTTGGCTTATTTACCGACCCGTATATGTGGTATGGGCGTTTATCAGATGAGCAATTACGCGCTATGCGTTTAGTACTCGACACTGGTTTTCATGCAAAAGGCTGGACGCGTGAGCAAGGTATTGATTACATGCTAGCTAATTCGTCTATGGCTAAAAGTGATGTAATAGCCGAAGTTGAGCGTTACATAGCATGGCCAGGCCAAGCGCTGTCATATAAATTAGGAGAGTTTAAAATTAGTGAGCTGCGCGACTACGCACATAAACAGCTAGGTAATAAGTTTGATATTAAAGCGTTTCACACGCAAATACTCATAGATGGCGCATTACCTATGCCAATTTTAGAACAGAAAATAAAGCGCTGGGTTAAATCAGTACAATAATGCTTAGGCAAAGCCCTTACCTGCAAGGTATTGGCTTTGCGCCATTTGCAGCAATACGGTAGAATGCGCGCTCTTTAGGGGCGCGAGTACATTATGTTTGATCAACAATTAGCAAATACACAATTTTGGCTTGAAAAAAGCCTAAGCGACATGAACCAAAATGAATGGGAAGCCATTTGTGACGGCTGCGGGAAATGCTGCTTAAATACCTTTATTGATAGCGAAGATGAAGATGAATTTACCGCCACCGATCAGCTACGCGAAGGTGAGCAGTTAATATTTACTAATATTGTGTGTCAGTATCTCGATAATAATACCTGTGGTTGTAGCGAATACGAAAATCGTCAAACGCTGGTACCATCTTGTGTAAAACTTACCAAAGAAAACCTCAAAGATATCTTTTTTATGCCACAAAGTTGCAGCTATCGCCGTTTGCACGAAGGGCGAGGGTTGGCCTCGTGGCATCCGCTGTTAAATAATGGCGACAAAACAAAAATGCATCAGCAGGGCATTTCGGTAAAAGACAAAACCGTAAAAGATTGCGACGTTAAGCTCGATGACTTTGACCTATATATAGCAGAGTGGCCAACCAAGGATAGTGATTAATGAGTAAGCAACAGGCTGTTATTGGTTTATTAAACCCCAAAAGTCCAACTAATGTGGGCGGTGTATTACGTGCAGCAGGTTGCTACGACGCGCAGCAGGTGTTTTTTACCGGAAACCGTTACTTAAATGCACAAAAGTTTCATACCGATACAAAAAATGTGGTTGAGCGAATTTCACTAACCGCCACCGATAATTTAGAGATGGTAAAACCACAAGGTGCCACGGTTGTGGTTATTGAGCTAATTGAAGGTGCAACGCCACTGCCTGAGTTTACCCACCCAGAAAACGCATTTTATGTGTTTGGCCCAGAGGATGGCTCAGTGTCTAAAGACGTTTTAAAGTGGGCCGACGAAGTCGTGTATATTCCTACTATTGGCTGCATGAACCTCGCTGCCACTTGTAATGTGGTGCTATACGACCGTTTAGCAAAACTAGGCGGCGTAGAGAGCAGTGATACTACAATTATCAATTCGCGCGATACCAATAATAAAATGAAATGGGAAAAAGCATAGCGTTTTAGTCGCTGTGCAGCGTATTTTAAAACGACATAAATTCCCCGTAGTTAAGTGCAATCAGTAATAAGCCTCGTAAGGGGCTTGTATTTTTAAGTACACAATTTAAACAACACACCTTAATCTCCCCGTTCCTTCTAAGTTTATGAATAATCATAATTAAGCCTTTATTACTGTTTTAGCTCTTTTGTTGCTTGTAAGCTTTAATAACTAAGACATTTAGTTAAATATTTGCTAAAACTGTAGGTGCTAATAATAACAATTAAAAAAGGGCACTTATGTTTGGCTCGTTAAAATTTACCTCTAAGGTCACTATTGCTGCATCACTGGTATTAGTGTTGGTACTTGGTGTTTTTACAATTAATAACTATGTATCTATGCGTAATCAAACCGAGCAGCAACTTGCTCTCGTACTGCAACAAAGTTCAGAATCTGTTTCGCAAAACATTGCTAATTGGCTAAATGACAAACTGGCAATTGTTATTGCCATAGCAAAAACGCACCAATCTGGTGATAGCAAAGCGCTTACCCTTACACAGCTTAATACCGCTGAGTTGGCCGGAAACTTTAAAAATACCTATATTGGTAAATCCAATGGCGTGTTTATATTAAACGATCAAAGCGTAGTATTGCCCGCTGATTTTGATGCCACGTCTCGCCCTTGGTACAAGCTAGTAGAAAACAAAGTAAATACTGCCTTTACTACCCCTTATATAGATGTAACCAGCAATGAACTTACTATATCTGCGGTTGTGCCGATGCAGCAAAATGAGCAGTTTATTGGTGTAGCGGGCGCCGATATAGAAATGAGCATTATTACAAAAATTATTAACGATATAGATTTTTTAGGCTTAGGTTACGGCTTTTTAATTGACAGTAACGGCCAAGTGTTAAGCCACCCTAACAGAGCACTTAATTTAAAAAATACTACTGAGTTATTTGGTACCCACACTGCTTTACAAAGCGAATTTACAGAGTATCAAGTGGCAGGGCAAAGTAAGCTTATATCGTATACAAAAATACGCGGTATAGAAAATGTTGACTGGTACTTAGGCGTGGTAATCGATAAAGATAAAGCCTTTGCCAGTGTGTCGGCCTTTGGTAAAACGGCCGCTATATATATGCTTATTGGTATAGTTGTTATCATTATTATGATGCAACTATTATTGCGCTATTTAATGCGCCCAATGCAGCGATTAAACGACGCTATTAAAAACATTGCCCAAGGTGAAGGCGACCTAACGTGTAGATTAGAAGTTGAAAATGAAGACGAATTCGGCGAGTTAAGTCATTCTTTTAATTTATTCATTGAAAAAATACAGCACTCTATTGAGCAAGTAAAGCACACCACAGAGTCATTAGATGTGGCTATTTCGAGTTTAGTGGCGCAAACCGACTCAACATTATTAATGTACGAAGACCAAACTAAACGTACCGACAGTGTAGCTACTGCAATTAATCAGTTTTCTGCCACCGCAATGGAAATATCAAACAGTGCTGAGCGTGCCTCTAAGTTAGCTAAAAATGCCGATCAGCACTCAGCGCAAAACCAGCAAACACTCAGTAATAATGTGGCCAGTATTCATCAGTTATCAAAAAATATGGAACAGGCACAGCAAACTATTAATAGCTTAAACGTGCATACAGCCAGTATTGGCCAAGTGCTAGAGGTAATTAAAGGGGTAAGCGAGCAAACAAATTTACTTGCCCTTAACGCTGCAATAGAAGCTGCACGGGCTGGTGAAGCTGGGCGAGGTTTTGCTGTAGTTGCTGATGAAGTTCGTCAATTAGCGCACCGAACCCAGCAATCAACCCAAGAAATAGAAGACACCGTAAGCCAATTACAAAAAGGCTCTAATTTAGCGGTAGAACTAATGAAAACCAGTTTAAGCGACAGCGAAACAAGCGTGCAACAAGCCGATGCAGTAGGTGTTGTAATGCAGCAGATTATAGATGCAATACAAAAAATTAGCGATGCGAATCATGTTGTAGCTAGTGCAACCGATGAGCAAAATCAGGTTGTTAAATCCCTCGATTCAGACATTCATAATATTAGTGAGCTTTCAATACAGGGCAAAGCTAATTTAAACCGTACCTTGGATGAATGCACCAAGCTTAAACAACAATTTAGCGATTTAGAGCGTATGGTTAAAAAGTTTAAAGTTTAAATTTTAAAAACAAACGCTAACAACAGTTTAGCTATTAATCATTATAGTATGTGTAAATGCTGGTGGCTTAGATTAAGCACGAGCTGTTAATACGGAGGAGCAAATGGCTCAAAGTAAACTTGTTTATGTACACGACCCTATGTGCAGTTGGTGCTGGGGTTATGCGCCAAGCTGGCTTAAGTTAAAAGCCGCTCTTGAGAGTAACCTAGTAATTGAATACAAAGTTGGAGGGCTTGCTCCTGACAGCCAAGATCCCATGCCACAAAACATGCAAGATATGCTACAAAACACCTGGCATAAAATAGCAGCGCAATTGGGCACTGAGTTTAATTTTGATTTTTGGCGCAACTGCCAACCAAGGCGCTCAACGTACCCGGCGTGTAGAGCGGCGCTTATTGCGCGTAAAGCGGGCAAAGAAAGTGCAATGGTTGCAGCCATTCAGCAAGCTTACTATTTAAATGCTCAAAACCCCTCAGATGAAAGCACATTAATTAGCTTAGCCGAGCAAATAGGTTTAAATAAAGCGCAGTTTGCAAATAGGCTTCAATCAAAAGAGCTTAATGATGAGTTAATTGCAGAGCTTAATTATGTACATAGTTTGCCCATTCAGGGTTTTCCATCTTTAGTGCTTATAAATGACAATAAAGTGCACCCAATAGCAATAAACTACACCGACTGGCAAAAAACATTAAATCAAATTAATGCTATTTTAAGCTAAATAGCCTGAACTCAGGTTAAGTATTGCTAAATTATGCGTGTTTGGTTGCCAAACACTCACTCCTCTTATAACACTTCTTACACAGCACTCCTTACACAACCCCTTACACAGCCCCCTTAGACAGGCTATTTATTAACGCTGTCATAAAAGCGACTTCTTTGCGCAACATGCTTGTCATTTTTCATCTATACACTTTCGCTCATTGAAAATATTTAGTTTTTAATTGTTTGTATCAAACGTTTAAAGCTAACAAAAACAAACTAGCAAATCTGCTAACTAACGAGTAAAGGTGTATGCGATGAAAGGCGTTAAACCATTAATTATAGCTGGTATTGTGGCCGCAAGTGCCGCTGTACACGCAAACGATTTAAATAAGGTTATTGATAAAAGCAGTGAAATTACTAAATCGGCTGCGCAATCACAAACAAAAATAGACAAGATTGCAGATTCAATGCAAGGGCGTCTGCAACAGTTTAAAACCCTTAATAAAGAAATTGATGGTTTAGCTGTGTATAACGCTCAGCTTACAAAACAGTTAAATAACCAAATTGCAGAAATGCAATCGATGAATCTCTCTATGGATCAGGTTTCAATTATTGAGCGTCAAATTACGCCACTAATGATGCGTATGATCACCGGTCTTGAACAGTTTGTATTACTCGATGTGCCATTTTTAAAAGACGAACGTGAAAAGCGTTTAACCTCTTTAAAAGCCATGATGGAACGTGCCGATATTACCTCTAGCGAAAAGTTCCGCCGCGTACTCGAAGCCTACCAAGTAGAAGTTGATTATGGCCGCACTATTGAAGCTTACAGCGCACTGCTTGAGGTAAATGGTAAAGAGCGCGAAGTTGATTTTTTACGCATTGGTCGCTTAGAGCTCATTTACTTAACCCGCGATAGTAAATTAGCTGGTAGCTGGGATACACAAACAAAAACGTTTGCAGCACTTCCAGACTCAACCATTAGCCAAATTAATAAAGGTTTACGCATTGCGCGTAAGCAACTTGCCCCAGATATGTTAACTCTGCCAGTTCACGCAGCACGATAAGAGGTCGAAAATGAAATTGTTTACTCAAATGACAAAAATGGCCGTACTTGCTGCAAGTATAAGTTTTACATGCGCAAATGTAGCAGCTGAGCCAATGGATTTAGATTCATTACTTAAAAACCTTGAACAAGGTAAATCTGCGCAAAGTGTGCAAAATACTCAGCGTGAACAACAATTTACTGCGCGTCAAAACGAGCAAGTACAAATGCTAAAAGACACGCAAGCAAAGCGTAGCCAAATGCTCAGTGAATCAGAGCGTTTAGAAACCCAGTTTGAAGAAAACGAAATTAAATTGGCTAATTTAACCGACACCCTATCAAAGCGTATGGGATCACTTAAAGAATTGTTTGGTGTGTTGCAACAAGTGGCAGGCGATTCAAGCAATAAGTTTGCTACCTCTGTGGTATCGGCAGAAATACCAGGGCGAAGTGTTTTTATGGACGATCTGGCACAAAAAATGGGATCTACTTCACAACTTGCTTCAATCGAAGATATTGAAAAAGTGTGGTACGAGCTACAACGTGAAATGACCGAGCAAGGCAAAGTGAGCCGCTTTAATACTCAGGTTATTATTGAAGGTGGTAACAAAGCAGAGCAAGAAGTTGTGCGTGTTGGTGCTTTTAACCTTATTTCCAACGGTAAATATTTAGAGTACAGCCCAAGTACAAATACGCTAAGTGAGCTTACTCGCCAGCCCGTATCGCGCTATACATCAACCGCAGGCGATTTACAGCAGGCTAAAAACGGTATTGTGCAGTTTGCACTAGACCCAACCGGTGGCTCAATTTTAGGTTTACTAGTACAAGCGCCAGATACCGCTGAGCAAGTACACCAAGGCGGCGCTGTTGGTTACGTTATTTTAGGTGTGGGTTTATTAGCACTGTTAATTGCAATTGAGCGTTTTGTATCTTTATTACTGGTGGGTGGCAAAATTCGCCGACAACTTAAAGACACAGTTGCCCGCGACGACAATCCACTTGGCCGTGTTATGAAAGTAAAAGACGACTACCCAAATGTAGCCTACGACACCCTAGAACTTAAATTAAGCGAAGCTATACTGCGCGAAATGCCAAAAATAACCCGTAATTTAACCCTGATTAAAATTATTTCAGTAGTGGCTCCGCTGCTTGGATTACTTGGTACAGTTACCGGGATGATCAATACCTTCCAAGCCATTACCTTATTTGGCACCGGGGATCCTAAGCTCATGGCAGGCGGTATTTCACAAGCGCTTGTAACAACAGTACTTGGCTTAGTTGTGGCAATACCCACAGTATTTATTTACACCATACTCAACACCCGAGCAAAAAGCTTACTGCTTATTTTACAAGAGCAAAGCGCGGGCATTATTGCAAAACGAAGTGAAAAAGGAGCATAAACCATGGTGCTATTGATTGATTCAATCAATGCTATCCGTGATTTTCTCGACACTGGTGGCCAAGTTCTCTTGGTCATTGGGGTGTTAATCTTCGCGATGTGGTTATTGATACTCGAGCGATTTATTTACTTTTTTAATGGTTTTCGTGGTTACAAAAAAACCATCAAAAATAGTTGGCTTAAGCGCAACGAGCGTAATAGCTGGAATGCAGAACAAATTCGCCAAGCGATGATCTCACGCGCCAGTATGCGCCTTAACGCTAACTTAGCACTTATTAATGTGATGGTTGCATTGTGTCCGCTACTTGGCCTACTTGGCACAGTAACAGGAATGATTGAAGTGTTTGATGTTATGGCAATTACAGGTACAGGCAGTGCGCGCTCTATGGCGTCGGGTGTATCTAAAGCAACTATTCCAACTATGGCAGGCATGGTCGGTGCGTTATCTGGGGTATTTGCCTCAACGTACTTACAACGCCGGGCTAAACGTGAAGTAGCGCTACTTGAAGACAGCATGGTTTTAGACCATTAAGCAATTATTAATAAGTGGCTCTATCTATAGCCACTTATTTCAGGAGAATAAAAAATGAGAGCCCCATTAGGAAACCTATTTCAAGAAGACGAAGCAGAAGAAATAAACATGACCCCCATGCTAGATGTGGTATTTATCATGCTTATTTTCTTTATTGTGACCGCCTCATTCGTAAAAGAGTCGGGTATTGATGTTAACCGCCCCGAAGCCGCCACTGCGGTTAAAAAAGAACGCGCTAATATTTTGGTCGCTATTTCAGACACAGGTGAAATTTGGATTAATAAACGCCAAATAGATGTGCGTGCGGTGCAGGCAAATATTGAGCGTTTAAAAGCCGAAAACCCACAAGGGAGCGTGGTTATTCAAGCAGATAAAAAGTCGACCACGGATACTTTAATTAAAGTAATGGATGCAGCGCGCGCCGCGGGTGTGTTTGATGTGTCGATTGCGGCCCAAGAAGCCTAAGGGTTAGCCATGCGTTATTTAATAGCATTTGTAATAGCCATTTTAGTAACCTTTATGCTGTTTTTAGGCATGCAGGCACTTATTACTGGTGGTGAGGGCGCAATGAGCGAACCTGCAAAGGGGAACGTGCTTGACTTTGTACGGCTTAAAAAAGAAGAAAGCTTACAAACAAAACAGCGCAAACCACAAAAACCACCCACACCCAAAGAGCCGCCACCACCAATGGAGTCACCAAAAATGCAAAACAGCGATGCCAATGCAAAAGCTAATAATTTTGACTTTGCGGCCAATGTTGATGCCGAGGTGAATTTAGCCGGTGGTTTAGCCCTTGAATCAAGTGATGGTGAATACCTGCCCATTGTAAAAGTGGCGCCAGTGTACCCAAGGCGCGCACTGTCTCGTGGGATTGAAGGCTACGTTATTGTTGAGTTTACAGTAACCAAACAAGGTACAGTTCGCGACCCTCAGGTATTAAAGGCAGAGCCTGAATCGCTATTTGACCGAGCGGCGATGGATGCAGCCCTTAAATTTAAATATAAGCCCCGCGTAGTTAATGGTGAAGCCGTTGAAGTTGCGGGAGTGCAGAACAAAATATCTTTCCAGATAAGCGGTTAATTTTTGGATTAATTAATTCAACCTATTAATGGATAGAAAAGCGAGGCGATGATGAAATTACAACCAATAGCAGTTATTTTTAAATTAACACTTTTTTGCACCGTAACAATAAGCGCAAGTATTGTAACCCCCAGTGCACTTAGTTTATTACCAGGTGTGAGTGCTTTTACAGCGCAAGCCGCAGAGCAAAAAACCAAACGAGTACCGGCCCTGCGTGAAAAAGTATATAGCCAGTTAGCGCGAGCCCAAAAGCTTGCCGACGATGGCGATGTTAAAGCAGGCCTTGAAGCGCTTGATTCTATACAAGATCGCGCATCAAGCATGAACTCCTACGAAATTGCAATGATGCATAACTTTTATGGTTTTATTTATTACAACGAAAACGACTTACCCAAAGCAATAGCCGCGTTTGAAAAAGTAGTCGCAGAGGAAGGTATTCCAGAAACATTACGTTTAAGCACTACGTTTAGTTTGGCTCAATTGGCAATGGCTAACAGTGACTACTACAAAGTAATTACGTTTTTAGATCAATGGGATGCTATTAATACAAAAGATAAGCCAGAGAGCTACTATGTGTTAAGAGCGCAAACCTATTATCAGCTAAAAGACTACCAGCAAGGCCTTAACTATATAACGCAAGCTATTACACTAAGTGACAGCGAAGGCAAAGTACCAAAAGAGAACTGGCTAGTATTACAGCGTGCTATGTACTACTCACTTAATCAGTCCGATAAAGTGGTAAAGGTACTAGAGCGTATGGTTAAGCTGTATAACAAACCAGAATACTGGGTGCAGTTAGCAGGTATGTATGGCGAAACAGGTCAAGAAAAACAACAACTAGCAATTATTGAAGCGGCATATCAGCAAGGCTTTTTAACCTCCAAGTCAGATTTACGCCAATTAGCCCAAGTGTATTTATACAATGGCTTGGCTTATAAAGCAGCCATAGTGATGAGTAAAGCAATTGAGGCAGGAATAGCAGAGCAAACCGCTAAAAACTATGCCTTTGTAGCTGAAGCCATGATCCAAGCTAAAGAAGATGCGCAATCGATTAAATACTTTGTAAAAGCGGCGCAGTTATCAAGCAGTGGTAACTACGATCAGCGCTTAGCACAAGTGTATGTAAATACAGAGCAATATGAAGAAGCTGCCGACTCTGCGCGTAAAGCACTTGATAAAGGCAACCTTGATTTTGAATCAAACGCATTTGTAGCTTTGGGCATGGCACAGTTCAATTTACAAAACTTTGATGCCTCTATTTTAGCGTTTGAACAAGCGCAAATACATAAAAAGTCGCAGCGCTTAGCCAAGCAATGGATTAAATATGTAAAGCGCGAAAAAATACATGCTGAAACCCTAAAAACAGCATTACTTTAATGTTTTACTTTTGCGCTAGGTGCTAAATTAATAGCGCATAAAAACAGTTTATAATCGCAACGCCAAACCGCACTAATATTAATTTAGTGCGGTTTTTTTACTTCTGTAAAGTTAACCATATGAATATATTTAATTTATTATTGTCACATAGTGTTTATTAAAATGTAACGGCACTGTCATATCTCTCCCGTATTGTACTCCTATTCGATAACTCAAGTGACCTTAATGCATGAGTGTCGTGCCTTAAAGTGACTTAAGTTATTACTTAATGCGCTAACAAAATAATTAAATACTTTAACGGAGTGAACAATGAAATTATCTGGCTTATTTACGGTTAGTCTAGTGGCTACTGCAATGACTTTAGCAGGCTGTGGCGGTGGTGATATTAACGTTACACCGACTACAGTTGATAACAGTGTAGACAATTCAGTGACTAACCCAGGTGGTGATAATGGTGGCGATACAATAAGTTGTGCCACATACACATTAGATGGAGCTACATTTACGGGTGAAGCAGAAGGCATTAACTGTTTATACAGCCAAGCATTTGCAAGTAATGCAAAAGAAATTACAAGCTCTTTTGTTATCCCTGCGCTAGACGATGGCGGTGCCCATGTATTTGAAGGTGCTTTATTTATTGGTGACGATGTAGACACATCTACTGGCGCCACTATTGATGTTAATGGCCCAACATTGTCTATTGAAGCAGGCGCTACCATTGCGTTTACCAAGCCAGAGAGTTTTATTCGTATTGCTCGCGGTGCAAATATTGAAGCAATTGGTGAAGTAGATAAGCCAATTATTTTCACAAGCATTAAAGAAGTTGATGGTGATGATTCTACCACCGCTCAAATTGGGGATTGGGGTGGTGTTCAGGTAAATGGACGTGGTCATTCTATTCGTTGTACAGCAACAGCTGCGGCACAAGACATGTGTAACCACTCAGCTGAAGGTATTGTATCTTATTACGGTGGTAATGATCCGCAAGATAGTAGCGGTATTCTAAAGCATATTGTTATTAAGTATGCAGGATTTGGTGTTGAAGGTGATGAGCTAAATGGTTTAACACTAAATGCTGTTGGCTCAGGCACAACAATTGATTATGTCCATGTACATAATGGTTTTGATGATGGTATAGAGCTCTTTGGTGGTAGTGTTAACCTTAAACACATCGTTGTTACTGATACAGGCGATGATGGTATTGACTGGGATGAGGGTTGGAAAGGCTATGGACAGTACATTCTTGTCCGTTCAAATGAATATGGAAATCATGGTTTTGAAACAGATGGCGCAAAAGTTGATCCATTATCTGCAGACGCACAAGATTTAGTAACGACTGTTTCTAATCCAACTATTGCTAATGCAACCGTTGTTACTACTGGTGACCAAGGTGCTGAAGGGCGTCGTACTGGTGCCGGTATGGAAATGAAAGAATGGGGTAAAGCGCAATTAGCTAATATGCTGTTTGTAAACTCATCATCTGTAGATGGTGCTGGCTGTTTTGATTTATATAATGAAAAAGATAAATCAGGAGATGCTGGTGTGCATACCAATGCAAACAACGGTGATATCGCATTTATGAGTTCAATATTTGCGTGTGGTAAGAATTTTGAAGACGTAAATACTCCTTTAACAGGCGCGTTAGCAAGCTTTGATATCAATACCTGGTTTACTGGTGGCGAAAATAACCAGCTGATTGGTTTTGCTGATTTTGCAAATGTGCTTGGTGCTGATGGTGTTTCAACTGCAGCAACTATTACAGATTCACAAGGTACTGCGGTAGCTACAACAGCTAAAGACATGAGTGAGGTTGACTCTTTCTTTACTAACGCAGGCTACATTGGTGCACTTAAAGAAGGTGAATCAAGTGAATGGGCTGATTTTGTAGCTGCATCTTTACAACGCGCTAGTAATTAATCTAGACCGGCTCTAATTATAAGGCGCTCTGGCGCCTTTTTTAAGGGAATTTTAGGTTTAGAGGATATAAATATGAAACATCAAAAGCAGTTTAAAACTAATCTAATAACGTTATCTCTGCTCTCCCTTTTTTCTTCATTTAATTCTTTTGCTGAACAGGCACAAGAAATAATCAATGAAGAAGCGATAGAAGAAGTTGTTGCAACAGGTACACGCCTTAAAGGCAGTGCTAGTGCCGTAATTGATGAACGTAAAAACCAGGCATTTGTTGCTGATATAATGGGTTCAGAGCAAATATCTAGAACAGGTGATAGCGATGCCGCTTCTGCACTTCGCCGTGTTACAGGCTTATCGTTAGTTAACGATAAGTTTATTTATGTACGCGGTTTAGGTGAGCGTTACTCAAGCGTGCGTTTAAATGGCGCGGTTGTTCCAAGCCCAGATCTGACTCGAAATGTAATTCCACTTGATATTTTCCCATCAAGTATTATTGAATCTTTAGCTGTTCAAAAAGCCTATTCGCCTAATATGCCTGCGGCTTTTGGTGGTGGTGACGTTAATATCAGGACGAAAAGCATTCCAAGTGATACTTTATTTAAAGTTGAGATTGGTGCTAGCTATAAAGATACAAACGATGAAGGCTACACATACAATGGCGGCAGTGACGACTGGTTAGGTAAAGATGATGGTACACGCGCATTACCTGGAGCCGTTAAAACGGCGCTAAATACCTATATCAATGGCTTGTCTGATATCTCATACAGAAATATAAGAGATGTCGAGTCAAGACGTCAGGGGACTGATATTGGTCAAGCAGCTGCAATAGACTTAAATAAAAGTTTATCAAAAGCACTACCAAGAGATTTTGGCTTAGAAAAAGAAAGCTTAAACCCTGATGCAGACATTAAAGCTGTTTATGGCGACCGATTTGATAACTTATTTGGCCTAGACGGATCTTTTGGTTTCTTAGCATCAGTTGCTTATGAAAATGAATGGTCTAATGCAGAGAAGTTTAGCGCAGTACTTTCTTCTGTTGACGCATCTGAATCTGAATGTTCAAAAGATGATTTTACTTGTTACTCTGCCACAGAGAAAGAAGTATCAACCAAGCATAATATAAAATTAAATAGCTCTCTAAATTTAGGTTATAAAATTGGCGGCCATGATTTAACAGCTACCTATATGATGCTACGAGATACTGAAGATGAAGCTTCTGTTTCGCTTTACCAAGAGCCTTCAAAGTCATTAAGCATTGATGCTGGGCAATTACAGCGAAGCCACTTAACCTCTTTTGAGGAACGGGAACTTGAAATACTTCAACTTCGTGGAATGCACAATTTAGAGTGGAGTTTTCTTGAAGGTGTCGGTGTAGATTGGCAATACACTGATTCAACAGCGACGACGAGTATACCCGGCGAGCTTGAAGTAACGGTGCGTGATGAGTACGCCGATGGCGAATATCAACGTACTTTTTATAATGGTAGCTTAGGTGGCAACCCTTATTTGTATCGATTTGTTGAGCTAGAAGACGATGTTGAAAACTGGGGCGTTAATATTAATAAAGTTTTTTACTTTGAGAACGCCGAAGTTGAAATCGCGGGTGGCGGCTATTTTGTTGAAAAAACGCGTGATTACCGCACAGACTTTTTTAACTATCGTTTTAGCCAAACACAGTCTTTAGATTTAGCACAAAGTGAAGAAGAAGCACTGTCAATTGGTAGTTTCTTTGCAAATGATGCTGTGATCGATTCAACGGATTTAGAGTTATTGTTTCAAGAACCTACAGCCGATGATTACTTAGCAGCGCAAATGATTGATGCTTATTATGGCTCTTTTGATATCACTTTTGCTCAAGATTGGCGTTTAAGTGGTGGTGTGCGTTACGAGGATTTCCGCCAAGTTGCCCTCGCTTTTTCTCGCTCAGCATTCGATCCTGCTTTATTGGCAGATAAATTAAGTGCAGATGCAATAAAACAAGCAAGTGTGATGGAAGATGAGTATTTTACTTCATTATCCATGACATACAGTCAGCAGTCGTACCAGGTTCGTTTTGGCTATGGCAGCACGGTTGTTCGTCCTGACTTGCGTGAGTTAAGCCCTGTTCAATTCCAAGATCCGTTGACCGGTTATCGAACGCTTGGTAATCCATTCTTAGAATCTAGTTACCTAGATAACTTTGATGCACGTATCGAATTTTATATGGACAATGGTGATAACTACTCAGTTGGCGCATTCTATAAAGATATAGATAACCCAATCGAAGCATTATTAACCGAAAGTGACGGCCGTTTTACGCTGCAGTTTGACAATGCAGATACAGCCTATGTTTACGGTATAGAAGCAGAATGGTTAACTGAGTTGCATAGTGATTTATTAGGAGGTGCTTTTTTTACTTCTGGTAATTTAACAGTAAGTGATTCAGAAGTTGAAATTGCACAAGAGCAGCGCGCTGACCTTACTAATCTAAAGCGACGCATGACTGGCCACTCAAAGTATGTTGCCAACTTACAATTGAATTACGATTCGCATGATGGCATGCACCAAGCTTCAGTTATTTATAACGTATTTGGTGACCGTATTTTAGCTGCGGGTGTTAACAATTTTGATGACGCTTACGAACAACCTTTAAACTCGTTAGACATGGTTTATAGTTACTACCCAACGTTCAATACTACATTAACACTTAAAGTGAAAAATATGTTGGGACAAAACTTTGAAGTAGAACAAAATGATGTGCTAATTCGTTCTCAAGAAACGCCTAGAGAGCTGAGTTTAAGCTTTAGCTATGAGTTTTAAACCCCTTGAACGACTAAAATAAGCCGTTACAACCTAGCCCTGCCATATGTAGGGCTTTTTACTACCTCAGTTTTAAACGCAGTTATAGTTTAATATTGATTATATAAATGATGTTTTTATATCTCTTTTAACTTAAACATTATTCACTTCATACACACACTCTCTCTAAATCATTTAACTTTAATAACTCTTTAACAAATAACACATAATTGTTGTTTATATTTAACAGGCTGTAATTAAGTTTTATAATTTTATTTTAAAAGGAATAATATCCATGAATTTAATAAGAAAGGTTATTAGCTCAGTTGTTATAGTTGGTTCTTTTGGTTTTGCGAATGATGCTCTAGCTGCAAGATCATGTTCTGTTATTGTTGATGATATCCAGCTAAATCATTCTCAGGTAATTGTGAAAACAACTAATAGTATTACTCACATGGCTAATGACAAGTTAACTTTAGCTTATCAAGACACTCAATTTGGCCAGATCTTAGAAAAGCTTGCTGAAGCAAAAAGTTTAGAAACGCCTGTAAAAATTTATATACTTGAGGAGTTTAATGGTGATGATGCGCGCAGTTGTAGTGATAGCGTTACTGACTATATAGGATCAGTTCATCGCTTCTAATGTACTAAATTGTTTGTAGCCCCATAATTAGTATAGGGCTACAATTTTATATACTACTGACACTTTATAGTTGCATAAAGTTGATAGCATTGGTTTTTACTACCAGTGCTTTTCATTGTCCATAATTGGTTATACCAATCAAAGTTACCATAAGCGCTTTCATCCTCTCCGCAGGTAATTGTGCTTCCAGAAATTTCTTGATTGTGACCACGCTCTTCACAAAATTGATTTCCATTTGTAGAACCCACAAAAAACAGCTCTAAGCGCCCATTTATTCAAACCTTTGGTGCGTAATAGGTTGTTGCAGTATTTACCAATATGCCTTGTTGCTGTTCCATATTTATTTCTGCGCGCTCAAAGGATACTTTTTCATTTTCTTTTAGCGTTACTGTGCTTGCTGAAAGCGTAGTATCTGCAAATACATTAAGTGATACTGAACTTAAAGTAAGTAGAGCAAGAGTGAATGTCTTCATTATCTTTTCCTTAGTTAAATGTAGAATTACACAAAACATCTTTATTCAATGTGTCTATTAAGCGTGGTAAATATAAGTTTCAACAAGGTTAAGCTTTTATTAAAGTTTAAAATAAGCACTGCATGCCTTTGCATTTTTTACACTATGAAAAAAATTTGAGTTCTACTTTATTCACTAGTTTTAGCCGTCTACGAGTGTTAGTTTAGCGTTAATGAAAATTAAATCTCACGCAATGAATTTAATTTTTAATGTATTAAGGCATCTTTTATGAATCAAATAATGGAACTCACAATGAAAAAAGTAGGATTAGTCGGTTGGCGTGGCATGGTTGGCTCTGTGTTATTAGAGCGTATGAAGCAACAAAGTGATTTTGCACTTATCGACACCACCTTTTTCACCACCTCACAAGCGGGCCAATTAGGCCCAGATATTGCGGGCGAAGCAAAGCCGTTACTCGATGCCAGCAATATTTCCGAACTGGCTAAAATGGATATTATTGTTACCTGCCAAGGTGGCGATTACACTAATGCTGTTTATCCACAATTGCGCGAGTCGGGTTGGGATGGTTATTGGATAGATGCAGCGTCGGCACTGCGTATGGCTAACGACAGCATTATAGTACTCGATCCGGTCAATAAAGACGTTATTGAGCAAGGTTTATCACAAGGTGTTAAAACCTTTGTAGGCGGTAACTGTACGGTTTCTCTTATGCTGCTTGCACTGGGCGGTTTATTTGAGCAAGACTTAATAGAATGGGTAAGCCCCATGACCTATCAAGCTGCGTCGGGCGCGGGTGCGCGCAACATGAAAGAGTTAATTGCACAAATGGGCGCAATTCATCAAAGTGTTGCCGAGCAACTTGCAAATCCAAGCGCTGCTATTTTAGAAATAGATAAAATAGTCAGTGAAAAAATGGCATCAGATTCACTGCCGCAAGATCAGTTTGGTGTGCCACTCGCGGGAAGTTTAATTCCATGGATTGATGTGCCTATGCCAAGTGGCCAAAGTAAAGAAGAATGGAAAGCGCAAGTTGAAGCGAATAAAATTTTAGGCTCGGCTAAGCAACCTATTCCAATAGATGGTTTATGTGTGCGTATTGGTGCTATGCGTTGTCATTCACAAGCAATGACCATTAAATTACGTGAAGATATTAGCGTTGCCAAAATAGAGCAAATCTTAGAATCGCATAACGAGTGGGTAAAGGTTATTCCTAATGAGCGCGACATTAGCACTACCGACCTAACCCCAGTTAAAGTCACCGGTACACTGAGTATTCCAATTGGGCGTATTCGTAAATTAGCCATGGGGCCTAAATATATTAGCGCCTTTACTGTTGGCGATCAGCTGTTATGGGGTGCTGCAGAGCCGCTACGTCGTATGCTTCGCATAATTGTTGATAGCGAATAATAGCAATTTAATGTAACTGCTATAAACGCTTAAATTGTTTTATAAAAAAAGGGTTAGCGATTGGCTAACCCTTTTTATTTTAAATGCTAAATTAATTATTTTTCAATTTAGAATTATTAAGCTGGTGGCTGTAAATAATTAATACTCTTTTTCTTTGAGTAATGACTTTAGATCAGCAATTTGTGCTTGCAAGGCGTTTACTTGCCCTTGTGTCGCGGGCAGTGAGTCGTTATCGGCCAGCTCATCGCGGGCATTTTTGTGCTCTTGCGACATCACTTCTAAAATAGCGCCAACCATCATATTTAAAAATACAAACGCAGTTAAAAATATAAAGGTTAAGTAGTAAATCCAGCTAAGTTTATAAACCAGCATGGTTTCGTACATTACGTCGGTCCAATCTTCAAACGTGGCAATTCTGAACAAGGTCAACATAGATATTGATACATCACCCCACAATACGGGGTTTATATGTGCAAACATCATACTGCCTATAGCGGCGTAAATATAAAAAATAACAAACATCAGCAGGGCTATGTAACCCATTTGCGGAATAGCTTTAAGTAAAGCGTTAACTAATAAACGCAGCTCGGGGACCATAGACACCAGCCGCAATACACGAAATATTCGCAATAAGCGTGCAATTAGCATACTTGAGCCTGCCGCAGGGTATAAGCTACCTAGTACGATAAGGGTGTCGAAAATATTCCAACCTTTGGAGAAAAAATCTTTGATACCTTTACTGGCAATAAAGCGAATTACGAGTTCAATTAAAAAGAACGCCGTAATGCCTATATCCATCCAATTAAGGACAATTTCTACCGTTGGCGGAAGAGAATAGGTGTGAGCACCTACGGTAAGAGCAGAAACAACAATTACAGCAATAACAAATGATTGAAATAGTTTGCTTTTATCTATACGCTGAAACTGCTTTTGCAACTGCGGCAACATCATAATAAGTCCTGTACAAAGTAAGGTTTTTTGAGGCGCTTAATATACAGTTTTTACCTTCTAAAGTGTAAGGAATTTTAATGATTATCAATAAACTAAACGCGAGTTTACTGTTTGTAGCCGGTTTGAGTTTGCTCGCTGGCTGCAGCTCTGATGCACGCTTTCATGAAATACAATCTGCACGTCTTGATGAGTGTAACTACAAAGCAGACAAAGAATATTACGAATGCCTTAAATTACAAGAGGCTAATTTTGAAGAGTTTAAAAAACAACGAGCCGAAAACACTCAGTAACGCTTATTCAATCACTCTTATTAAATAACGGCTATTAAGCGTTATTACTATTTAATTTCAAATACTAATAAATTAAGAGGTTATGGCTAAAAAATTATGACAAAAACTCAAAAACAGCGTGATAAGCAAATACGCCAAGTACTGACTATTGCCTGTGAAAATATAAAACAAACCGATTTTGGCTTTGCTTATTTAACACATACCGTTGATTTAAATAACGAAGCTAACACCTTAAAAGTTCAATGCTATTTTAACGATGACCTAGCGTATCAAAAAAGCGAGTTACATTTTGACGCGCTTAAAAATGAGGTCACACAACAGCTTGCAACAATTGGTTTGGCTATTAAAGCAGCGAACATTTCGTTTTTAGTCGATTAACCTTTGTTAGGTTGGTTTGTGTATGCTTGGAGGCTATAATTGGCCAAATTATTTTTTAGAGTATAAATTATGGCTGTCCCTACTCGTTCGCAAATCTCCCCTGGTACAAAAGTAAATATCGTATTAAAAGAAGATCAACGCAGTGGCACATTAACGCAAGGTGTGGTTGAGCGTTTATTAACAAAGTCACCAAACCATCCTCATGGTATTAAAGTACGTTTAGACGATGGCCAAGTAGGCCGAGTGAAAGAGATCTTATAATGAGCACTTTAACAGAACAGGCTTTTTGGGATTTAGTAACCGCCCCCGATTTAGGGCTCGATCCGCAAAATGTGAGTGATAACTTAAAGCTTAAACTGCACGATTTAACCGATCAGCAGTTAATTGAGTTTGATAAATTCTTTGGTATTTGTATGCGTAAATGCTACACCTGGGATTTATTTGGCGCAGCATTTGTAATGGCCGGTTGTAACGACGAATATGGTTTTAGTGAGTTTAGATGCTGGTTAATATCGCGCGGCGCAGACGTGTTCGAAAGTGCTTTACTCAACCCCGATTCAATTGCCGCCTGTACGCCTGTGTATCATGTTAACGAGCAGCCTTATCCGTACATTGATGAATACGACTTAATTGCTGGTTTACTTTACGAGGAGCGTAACGATGACGAACTGCCATTTATTCCCTCAGGAAGTGACGAGCCAAGAGGCAAACGCTTTAAAGACAAAGCTAAGTTTTTAAAGCAAAGCTATCCGCTGTTATTTGCTAAGTACTGGCAGTAATATTTTCACACCCTAATCGTTTTATTTTTTACTGCGTATAAAAACGCTTAGGGTGTGTAGCGCCTTTTTAAAGCAACACGACTTCTCTCCTTTTAAAGTAAATCTCTGTTATAGTTATAAAAGTTATAAAAGTTATAAAAGTTAAGCAACCAAGCATTTCGCTATTATTTAACCCACTAATTCGAGGATACAACCACTTAATGAAATACTTAACACTTGCTTTATTAGCTATTGCTTTTACCAGCGCTCATGCAGTTGCAACCCCAAGTAATAAAAGCCGTTTTATTCCGCTTTTAAAAACAAAACTGGGTGCCTATGAGGTGGTGTCGGCTAATTCAGCGTTATGCGTTAATAGCCAATTGAGTTTAGTAAATCCAGATAATGAAGATGCCGGTTTTACTTTAGGTGGGCAAATTATTTTTGACTCATTACATAACGGAACACAAACGGTTAAAAAGCCCGATTTTTGTTTTGTTACTAGCTCATTAAAATACAAAAGCGACGGCATTGAAAACGGCTTAAGAATGAGTCGCTGCGAAAATCCAGCTAACGAAAAAATAATTAGCCAAAGCATTTACTTTTTAGCTAACGACACACTTAAATATACTTTAAGTCAGCCAAGCGTTGCATGCACTTTTAAAAAAGTGCCCGACAGTCAGTAACGCATAGGTAAGCTGTACTTACTCACAATATATTTTGGGTATATCACGCCAGCGCGTGGTGTACTGCGGGGATAAAAAATTCCTGTTCATATGCCAACCTTCATTTAATTTACTGCTTGCTAAACTAAGCATTCCTTTACCGTAGCGTTTATTTATTGCATCAAGACAATTCATTAGTGGTGGATTGTCGGTGCGTTCATTAAATAAATCGTCTTGTTGAAATTGCTGCGCAATAAGCTCTAAAGCACCTACACCACATTTATAATAGCGAATACCCGGCTGGTATATTTGCTCAAACACTTGAGATACAGCATTAGCCATTACGCAGGTGTCGTTAGTGGGGCTGGCAAATGTATACATATACGACTTTTTATAAAAAACGCTTTCGTGAGACGAGCTCGCCGCAAAAATATAAAGTTGTTTGGTAAGCGATTTTTGCTTTCTTAATTTACTAGCAACCACAGTAACGTGATTAATTAACGCGGTTTTAAGTGCCGTTGGCTCGTATATACGCTCACCAAAGCTTCGGGTCGAAAATATCTCGCGCTTATCTTGGCGTACGTCGTCCCAATTTAAGCAAGGTATGCCATTAAGCTCATTTACAGTGCGCTCTACCACCACACTAAATGCACGGCGCATACTGTTAGGGTTTTGCTGCGCTAATTGCCATGCAGTGTGTATGTTCATTACTTTTAATTTTTTTGCTAAACGCTTACCAATACCCCATATATCTTGGCAACTCATTCTTTGTAAAATAGCTTTACGGCTTGCTTCGCAGTTAATAACAGCGACGCCATTAAATCCGGATAATTTTTTAGCGGCATGGTTTGCCGCTTTTGCTAAAGTAGCCGTAGAGCCAAAGCCAACACCAACGGGGAGCTTAGTTTCGCGCCATACGGTGCGCCTAATAGTGTGCCCGTATGCAAACCAGTCATTAATAACAGGGGTGTAACCGTTAAAGTGTAAAAATGATTCGTCGATACTGTATACGTGTTGCACGTCGCAAAAACGGCCAATAACGTTCATCATTTTGTCGCTTAAATCTGCGTATAGCTCGTAATTACTAGAACGAATTACTACATTATTTTGCGCAAGTAACTGCTTAACTTTAAAGTAAGGCGCAAATTTAGGAATATTTAAACGCCGAGCAATGGGGCAAACCGCGCATATGCAACCGTCGTTATTGGTAAGCACCACCACAGGTTTTGAGCGAATAGCCGGATCGAATACTTTTTCAGCACTGGCATAAAAGGCCACCGCGTCTACTAGGGCATACATAACAGTAACTCAGGGCTTTGGCGGTGCAGGCGAATTGAGCGTGTCACTACGCCCTCAAGCTGAAACTCATCGCAGGAGGTTAGTTGTACTGGTTTATACAAAGGGGATGCCGAGAGCAGCCGAGCATTGGTTTTATCAAGTAGCTTACACACAAATAAGCCATTTAAATTAGCAACTATAACGTCGCCATTTTTAGCCTGTTCAGCGCGGTCTACTATTAGCAAGTCACCTTCAAAAATACCCACGTCTTGCATTGAGCTGCCAGAGGCAACGCCAATAAAAGTGGCGTCGGGGTGCTTTATTAATAGCTCATCAAGCGACACACCAAGCTCGCTATATGGTGCAGCAGGCGATTCAAACCCGCACACACCCGCTTCTATATAAATGGGAATAACAAACATAAAGATAAACCAAAACGCATATACTGTACAAGTATACAGTATATGCGTTTTGTTTTACTTTTGCCAAGTAATGAATGAAAGATCACTGCATGTTTTTGATCATTGTTTGTGCGGTATTTAAGAAGTCGTTGATTTGCGTCGAGTTTAAATTTTTACACATTTGCTCGTTAACCTGGCGCTCGGCACTTAGTAATTTGTTAAAAAGCGCAGTGCCAGAGGCAGTAAAAGAGACAATAAAACAGCGTTTATCGTGCTCACTGGCACATTTGTTGATTAAATTTAATGCTAAAAGCTCTTTAATTAAGCGGGCAATTTGTGCTTTGTCGCGTTGAGTTTGGGTAACAATATCGTTAGCAGTACACTGCGGCGTTGCTGCAATAATATGCAAGCAACGCACATGCATAGCGTTTAAACCAAGGTCGTTCGCATTAATCGCATCACGCGTTGTTACGCGGTAGCTTTGCATTAGCATAAAGAGTGTATTAGGTAGAGATGATTTCATAGTAATTACCAAATGGTTGACAATATCAATTAAATTGCTATAGTTGATTTTATCAACCAATGGGGCGTTGTGCAAATGTTGCTGCATGCAATTTAAACTTTTTGTAAAACGAGGTAATACATGAGTAGACAAATACGCAAAGCGCAGGTGCTAAGTACGAAGCAAATTACACCGCACTTACAACGCATTGTGGTAGGTTCTGATGAATTTAAAGATCTTACGCCAAGTTACATAGGCCACTATGTAAAAGTGTTACTGCCCCATAATGGTGAACTTGATTTAAACATAAAAACGGCGCTTATGCGCTCCTATACTATTAACCATGTTAATGAGCAAACGGGGGCGCTCACGCTCGACTTTGTAATTAATATGCATCAAGGTCCTGCTACAAACTGGGCGCAAACAGCAAAAGTAGGAGACACCCTAGCCATAGCTGGCCCGGGCTCTAAAAAACTCGATAATTATAGCCATTCGCACTACGTACTCCTTGGCGACTTAACTTCAGTTAATGCAGTGAAAGGCTATGCTCAGCAGTTACCGCATAGCGCGAAAATTGATATGTTTATTCATGCTCCTAGCGCTCAAGACATTATTAGTTTAGATACGCCGCGCACTGTAAATTGGCTCGTTACCAATACCCCAGATGAAAGCATGCTAAATGCATTAAACAGTTTAAAAATAGGTGTACAGCCCCCAATTGTTTTTATGGCGCTAGAGGCAGGTTTAGTGCGCAAAGTAAAAGCTAAACTTAATGAGCTATACGCCATACCACGTACGTATATTGTGGCATCGGGTTATTGGAAAAAAGGGCTAAATTCAGAGAGCTATAAACAGCAACGTCAGCAAGCGGCACAACCCGCTTAAATATGCTCAGGTTATTTAGTGTTTAGCACCTTTAGTATCTTGAATTACAGGTAACGCACACCCATCTCTAGTTTTTATGCTTGTGGTTATAGCACACCATAAGCATGCCATTTATAGGAGCTGCTATTTTGTTATCTAATATTCCCTTTTCGTTATTAGAGCTTGCCCCGATGCCCAAAGGGGCAACGGTATCCGAAACACTACATAAAAGTACTAAATACGCTCAAAGAGCCGACGAACTAGGTTTTAATCGCTTTTGGTTAGCAGAGCACCATAATATGCCAGGCATTATATGTGCAGCTACCTCTATTTTAGTGGGCCATATAGCCAGTAAAACAGATCGAATACGTGTAGGCTCGGGGGGGATTATGCTGCCGAATCACTCGCCATTAGTTGTAGCCGAACAATTTGGTACATTAGAGAGCTTATACCCAGGGCGTATTGATTTAGGGCTTGGCCGTGCACCAGGAAGCGATCCTATTACGAGTAGAGCTTTAAATTCAGACATGAGCCGAGCAGAGCGCTTCCCTCAAGAAGTAACCGAACTGCAAACCTTATTAGGGCCTTATAATGGCACTCACCCAATACGGGCTATACCCGGTGAGGATACCAATATACCTATTTGGTTATTAGGCTCAAGCTTATTTAGCGCGCAACTTGCAGCGCAAAAAGGGTTACCGTATGTATTTGCAGGGCACTTTGCTCCGCGCTTTTTGTACGATGCCATAGAGTTGTATAAGCGTGAATTTAAACCTTCAAAGGTACTTGATAAGCCATACATAATGCTGGCGTTACCGCTGATAGCAGCCGATACCGACGAAGAAGCACAATACCTATCGACCACTTCGCAACAGCGGGTACTTGCGCTAATGCGTGGCAGTGAATTATGGCTGCAACCACCTGTTGACTCTATGGACGGCCTATGGAGCGAGCAAGAGCGTGCACAAGTGGAAAACTTTTTAAGTTTAAGTGTAATAGGCGGGCATGTAAGTATAAGACACAAGTTAGAAATGATAGTAAAAGAGCTGGGCGTTGATGAATTTATATTTACCAACGATTTATACGACAGCGAAAAACGCCATAGAGCTATCGAAATTTTAATGGAATTAAAACGTTAAGTTTCATTTGGTTAAGCAGGCGTACACCTTACGCCTGCTATATTATACGCGAAATCTAAACTAGTTTTGCTTATAGGCAACATCAATCTGTATTTTGGCTGCTCATTTAAGCTACTCTCAAATAACAGCAAATAAATTACCCTACCGTATTCGCTTTAAGCGATTAAACTAATAGATTTAATCAAATTTTATAGTGATAACTTACCCGCTATAATTAAAACCACAAAACGTTATAACTCTATAACTCTACTTTTTACAGGAAGGTGCACCGTGAACTCGCTAAATAATGTAATCCCTAATTCAGTTAATAAAGCAGCGCTGCCAAAAATTGCGCTGATTGCTGAAGGTGGCGGACAGCGAGGTATATTTACAGCCGGTGTACTCGATGCATGGTTAGAGCAAGACTACGACCCATTTGATTTATTTATTGGTACTTCTGCGGGCTCGCAAAACTTAACTAGTTTTTTAGCAAGGCAAAAAGGCTATGCAAAGCGTTTGATCAGAGGGTTGTCGCGTAATAAAAACTTTTTTCAATTAGGCCGTGGTTTAATTGGTAAGCACATAATGGATTTAGACTGGTACTTTGATAAAACCACAGAGGTAAATCGTAGTTTAGATTTTAAAACAGCCAAAAATAACTTAGGGGATCGTGAATTGCTTATTACAGCAACTAACTCACGAGACCGCAAACCGTACTTTTTAGCGCCTACAGGCGAGAGCAAGCAATGGCGTGAGCTATTAAAAGCATCAAGTGCGTTACCATTTTTGTATAAGCAAGGTGTAAAACTAACACCTTGGATGAATACTTTAGCAGCTAACGAAGCCGAGCTTGCCTTAGAGCAAGTACAGCCAGCAGTAGCCGACTTTTACTTAGATGGCGGCCTTGCAGCACCTTTACCTGTACGTGAAGCCTATAACCGAGGCGCACGTAAAATAGTGGTGATCCGCACGGTCGATATTAACTTTCAAGTACAATCGGCATGGGTAAATAAACTAAGAGCATTTGTGTGCGCGTCAGGCTATTGTCCTAAAACCATAGATTATTTACTACAGCACGAACAAGCATATCAAGAAGAGTTGGAGTTTATTGCAAACCCACCAGAGGATGTTGAAATTATACAAATTTTTGCAACCGAAAAACTGCATAGCAAATTACTTGGCAGTTCAGATAACGATTTACGCTTTGATCACAAACTTGGTTTACAGGCAGGGCGTGCTTATTTAGCAGAGCAAAACTCGCAAATTTGGGATCATAGCCATAATCAAGCATTGCAGTACTGTTATAACTAAATATAACTAAAACTAAGGGGGTTATTTACTCAATTGAATTGAGGTAATAAATAACCTCTTTGCTGGCGTATGTAATGCACGCCAGCATTTTATTTTAAGTAGACGAAAGCAAAATACTGGTTTCGCTATTTAAAATACCGTCTATTTCCCTTACTTGCCTAAGCACCCCATCAAATTCACTTAAGTTAGCAGCTTGAATTTCGGCTACTAAATCCCATGCACCGTTAGTGGTGTGCAATTTAGTTAGCTCAGGAATACCGCGCATCGTTTTTATAACTTGCGAGGTCGACTTACCTACCACTTCTACCATCATAATTGCTCTGACTGCTTCGGTTTCAATGTGCTGATGTACACGCACGGTAAAACCTAAAATTGCCCCTGATGAAAGTAATCTGTCTAACCTATTTTGTACTGTGCCCCGCGACACGTTTAATGTAGTGGCTAAGGTTGAAATAGAAGCGCGGCCGTCTTTTCTAAGTTCAGCTATTAATGCTTTGTCGAGGGCGTCATAAATATAGGGAGTCATAGGTTAAGCCTTAGGTAAGTTTTAATCAAAATACTAAATTTAACCATTGCCGCCTAGCAAAATGACAAAAAACAATGCTATTTGTATAATTAATTGCCATTTTAACTGATGCACCAGAGCGATAAACTGTCTATAAATAATTGCACACACTTACTTATAGAGGTTTTAATGACGCATTTTATAGCACAGCCAAAACAAGGCGTTCCTTTTGTTAGCGTACAAACAATGGCACAGCTTATAAATAAACTCGGCATAGAAAATGTTTTACAACAGCTAACAAAGCGACTAGAAACAGACTTTACTCGCTGGCAGCAATTTGATAAATCCCCACGTTATGCAGCGCATTCACCAGAGGGCGTAATAGAGCTTATGCCAGTGAGCGACGGCGAACTATTTAGCTGTAAGTATGTAAACGGGCATCCTAAAAATACTTTTAGAGAACTGCAAACCGTTGCTGCATTTGGAATTTTAGCCGATGTAGATAGCGGCTATCCGATTATGATCAGCGAAATGTGCCTACTTACCGCACTCAGAACTGCAGCCACTTCAGCATTAGTCGCAAAATACTTAGCTCCTAAAAATGCAACCACACTAACGCTAATTGGTAACGGTGCGCAGTCTGAATTTCAGGCGTTGGCATTTAAAAGTGTATTAGGTATTACTGATATTCGTTTATACGATATAGACCCGAGTGCGTCGCAAAAAGCATTTAATAACCTCACTGCCTATGGCTTAAACGTCACTATTTGTAACAGTGCTGCAGAGGCGGTAAAAGGTGCGCACATAATAACAACGTGCACTGCAGATAAAACCAACGCCACAATTTTAACTAGCGAGATGATCCCACAAGGCGTGCATATAAATGCTATTGGTGGCGACTGCCCAGGTAAAACAGAATTAGATACAAAGCTGCTTGAGCGCGCCGCTGTATTTGTAGAGTACGAGCCACAAACACGTATTGAAGGTGAAATTCAACAAATGAGGGCTGATTTTGCTGTAACCGAGTTTCATCAAGTTATTAATGGACAAGCTTGCGGGCGTGAGAGTCAGCAACAACTTACTATTTTTGATGGTGTGGGCTTTGCTAGCGAAGATTTTACGGCATTGGCATTTATTCGCGATCAGCTCATTGCAACGGGGCAGTACAGCTTACTTGATTTAATTACCCAGCAAGCCGATCCGCGTAATTTGTTTTCAGTGTTAACCGCTGAGCATACGCAGCAAGAGAGTGTGGCATAAGTATGGTAAACCAAGCACCAAATAGTATTGTGATGGTTCGCCCACATCATTTTACTTCTAACCCGCAAACCATGCGTGATAACACATTTCAACGCAGCTGTTTAACAACAGATCAAAGCTTACATGCGTATAACGAAGTAACCAATGCAGTAGAAGTGTTAAAGCAAGAAGGGATCCTCGTTCACCTTTTTGAAGACCAGCATAAAGATACGCCCGACTCGGTATTTCCTAATAATTGGTTTACTACTCACCAAAATGGCGAAATACTAACCTATCCAATGTACGCAAAAAGCAGAAGAGCAGAATATCGCAAAGATATTATTGATTTTTTAACGGATCAATATAAAGTGTCTTCAGTGACTGATTATTCATTTTTAGCGAAAGAAAATTCATTCTTAGAAGGCACTGGTTCACTGGTTATTGATCATCAATATAAGTTTGCTTATGCGGTTGAATCAAAGCGAACGACACAGTCAGTTGTTAACACAGTATGCGAGCAATTAAAGCTAACCCCGGTGGTTTTTAATGCCTACGATATGCAAGGCACAGCGGTTTACCATACCAATGTATTAATGTGTGTTGCTACAGAGTTTGCCATGATTGGCTTAGACATGGTGCCAAACGAACAGCGCAGGCAGCTAGTAAGCCATTTATTGCAAAGCTATCATCAAGTCATTGAGTTATCGGGCGATCAAATTAATAACTTTTGCGGCAATGCCATTGAGTTACAGGGTAAAAGCGGACGGATTTTAGCGTTATCAGCAACGGCTTTTAAAGCACTTACTGCAGCGCAAATTAAGGTAATAGAAAAAAGTGCCAAATTGGTGCCTTTACTTATTCCTACCATTGAATCTGCTGGTGGCTCAGTAAGGTGTATGATCGCCGGCATTCATTTACCAACAAAGTAAATGTATAAAATAATAAAGGCAGTGTTACTGCCTTTATTATTTTATAACGTA
This sequence comes from Pseudoalteromonas sp. 120-MNA-CIBAN-0494, assembly GCF_040308885.1. Taxonomy (NCBI): domain Bacteria; kingdom Pseudomonadati; phylum Pseudomonadota; class Gammaproteobacteria; order Alteromonadales; family Pseudoalteromonadaceae; genus Pseudoalteromonas; species Pseudoalteromonas sp. 120-MNA-CIBAN-0494. The sequence continues at coordinate 53,160 of NZ_JBEOOE010000008.1, read as the reverse complement.
TATTTGTGTCGCTTGCAGTGCCTATTTAAATAAGAAATATAACAAGGAATTAGCAATGTTCGATACCGTAGTAAAAAGTGTAAATGGTATTTTATGGGGAGAGGGCCAAGTCCTCATTTACATTTTATTGTTTGCTGGTATTTGGTTTTCGGTGCGTTTAAAAGCCATTCAAATACTTAAATTTAAACATATGTTTAGTTTACTAAAAGGCAGCAGCAAATGTAAAAAAGGCGACATATCATCATTTCAAGCGCTGTGTACTGGTTTATGTGCGCGGGTAGGCACGGGTAACTTAGCAGGTGTTGCCGTTGCTATATCATTAGGTGGTAGTGGTGCCATTTTTTGGATGTGGGTTATTGCCATATTAGGCATGGCCACAGGCTTTGCCGAAAGTGTATTAGGTCAAGTATATAAAGTGCGCGACAGCCAAGGCGAGTTTAGAGGCGGCCCTGCGTATTATATTCAACAAGGATTAGGCAATCGAGCCTTCGCTATTACTTTTGCACTGTGCTTATTTTTAGGTTACGGCTTTACCTTTAGCGCCATGCAAACCAACACCATTACCGATGCACTTAATTTTGCCTTCGAAATTCCAACCTTTTACTCTGGATTAGTGATCACTGTGTTAGCCGGCTCTATTATTGTGGGTGGTTTTAAAGCAATCGCTCGCTTTGCTGAGTGCGTAGTACCGGTAATGGGCATAGTGTTTGTGCTTGTTGCAGTTATTATTACCTTAATAAACTTCACCCAAGTGCCTGCTATGCTTAAAGATATATTTTTATCAGCATTTGGGCTGCAAGAAGCAGGTGCAGGCGCGATGGGCGCAGCAATAAAAAATGGTATTCAACGTGGCCTTTATTCAAACGAAGCGGGCGCGGGCAGTGTGCCACATGCTTCAGCCAGTGCAAGCCCACTGCCTAATCATCCGGTAACACAGGGCTACATTCAAATGTTAGGGGTGTTTTTCGACACCATAGTATTGTGTAGTTGTACTGCGGTTATTATTTTACTTGCCGATATAGACATAAGCGGCGAAATGGAAGGTATACGTTTAACGCAAAGCGCCATGACCGCTCATTTAGCGCAAGGGGGTGTGTACTTTGTAGCAGCCGCTATTACCTTGTTTGCCTTTACGTCTGTAGTAGCCAACTATGCTTACGCAGAAAGTAACTTGCACTTATTTAAACTCGATAACAAAATGGGTCGTGGTATTTATACTTTGCTTTATTTATCAATGATGTTGTGGGGCGCGTCGGCCACATTAAAGCAAGTATGGGATTTAGCCGATATTGCTTTAGGTCTAATGACAGTGGTTAACGTTATCGCTATTATATTGCTAACCCCAACAATATTAGCGGTTACTCGCGATTATCATACGCAACGCGAAAAAGGCTTAGAGCCCGAATTTAAAGTAAATGATGTAAAAGTACAGGGTAAATGCGAAACCGGCATTTGGGACTAGTTAACGTATTTTAAGTCACTTTTAGCATTAATAAACGGTTTTATGGCAGCATAAAATCGTTTTTATTTTTGCATAACTATTCTATTTTTAGCCTGGTTATATACAAAGTAAGTAACAAATATATACCATTAAATAGAAATAAGCAGCGCAATTAAACACAGATTTTATAGGCTAAATTTTTAGATGATCAACATTTACGCAGGTAAAACTGCTGCAAAAATAATAAACGAACAGGGGCTTAAACCCGAATTATTCAGCTCATTTTTAGGTGCCAGCGGCGGGCCAAAATGGTTTACCTTGTTTGGCTTAGACAAGTATATATTTGGTGAGTTTTTTAAAAACCATAGCCAACCGCTTAACTTAATTGGCTCATCGGCCGGGGCATTTCGCTCAGCGTGTTTTGCGCAAAATGATCCGATTGCAGCAATTGAGCGCTTAGCAACATCGTATTCGCAAACGCGCTATTCTAGTAATAAACCTACCCCCGCAGAAATAACATTAAAAGCCCGCGCACTGCTTGAAGATGTTTTTGGCAATAACGGCGTGGCTGAAATCATAAATAACCCCGTATTTAAAGCACATTTTATAGTGGCAAAATCGAATGGATTTATAGCCAGTGAAAATAAATTATTACAGCTTATGGGTTTATCAAAAAGTTATATGCTTAATCGAGTAAACCGAAAATATTTAGGATCGCAATATGAGCGTTTTATATTTGGCCCCGCAACAAGCGACTTATCAATTACCGACAGCTATAATTTTAAAACACAAAAAATAGCGCTTACCCAAAATAATTTAAAAGAGGCATTACTTGCATCGGGTTCAATACCGTTAGTTATGCAAGGAATTAAAAATATTGCAGGAACACCCGCAGGCATTTATCGCGATGGCGGCATTATTGATTACCACTTTGATTTAAAAATTAACAACCCAGGACTCATTTTATATCCACACTTTAATAGCGATCCAAAAGCAGGATGGTTCGATAAAAATTTAAAACGTAAAGTCTCACCACTTAATTACGATAACGTGGTGATGATCACGCCATCAAAAGAATTTATAGCAGGCTTACCCTACGGGAAAATTCCAGATAGAAATGACTTTACCGATCTTGATGCAGATACACGTATTAAATATTGGAACACCGTTTTTAGTGAAACTGAAAAGTTAGCCGAGGCGTTTGATAAAAAAATCACTCTAAGATCAAACTTTTAAACATATACTATTTAAGGCAACATAAAATAACTCAAAGTTATAAATTACGATATGTAGTAAATAAGAAAAGGGCAAAGCCCTTTTCAATCATAAAGTAATTATAATTTAAACAGTTATTTATAAATAAAAGATAAACTAAACCTTTTTAATTTTCTTAGCACTTAACCTCTGTATAAGGTTATTCGATGAAATATAATTAGTACTTCGGCCATCTTTTAATGAGTAAATAAGTTTTTCTGTAACTAAAGCGTTCAAATTTTTTCTAGCAGTATTATCTGAAATAGCATATGAGTTAGATACTTCTTTAACTGTAAATATTCTTCCAGGTTCTTTAGTTGCTTTTTTTATAATATCTTTTTGTACGAAATTCAAACCACTAAATCTTGAGTCATCTAATAACTCAACTACTTGGTAGAATTCGTCAGTTTTAACTTTTAAATAATCTTGTAATTCATCAAATGCAGCTAAAATTATATCTAATTGGAAATCAATAAAATAAGTTAAGTCATTATTATCTTTCTCTGTATATAAATATGAAAGCCCATAGCCTTTTGGATCATTTTTTAGAAGTTTACTTATAGAAACATATTTAAATAAATCATATTCATGTTTTAACATAAACCAATAAAAAATAGCTCTAGCGGTTCTACCATTACCATCCCTAAATGGATGTTCGAAGCCAATCATAAAATGAAGAATAATTGCCTTAATAACAGGTGGAATGAATGGACTCGCTTCTTCAGCACCGCTATGATCTGAATTTGCAAATTCGCATAAGTCAAAAAGCCTCTCTTCAATCTTTTTATAACAAGGTGGTTGATGAGCAACTTCACCTTGATAGTCTCTAACATGAATGTCATTATCTTTTCTAAATTCACCAGGGACAACATTATTTTCAGTAGTGTGTAAAGTAGCTATTCTATGGAAATCTAGAATCAGATCTAAAGTTAAATTTTCATTTTTCATCTTTTCTGCATGTTTAAGCAATAAGAAGTTATTGATGATCATTCTTTCATCTTCATCAATAGGTTCCCGCTCATCTTCAAGCATTTTTTTTGCCACTTCTCTCGTAGTAGAAGCTCCTTCAAGTTGAGCACTTGTAATAGCTTCTTCCATCATTAGAGATGAAACTAAAAACTTCTTCTGAATGTTGTCAGAGGCAACATTTCCTGCAACGCTAGCAATACTACCTCCTGCAATTTGAATTACTTTGTGAAGTTTTGCCTCCATTGAATGAGGGATGCAATAATAAAAAAGCTCTTCATTATCATCGGTAATATGTAAGTATTTTACTTGCATAGTTCTTTTAAATTTAATTAAAGACCAAATTCTCTTTGCATCATTTTGAGGAAGTCTCCATTTAAGTACGCTCCAATGTAAATACCGACCTTTATCATCGACCTCAGCATAATCATGAAAAATATCTTCAACCTTTTGAAAATCAAAGTCTTTCATACTAAATTTTGGTGCTCTTTCTACTATTGGTTTAGCCATCATCTCAACTTTTGATTTTTGAGTTATATACCTTGTATACTGACATTTAATCAGTGAAAGTCAAATAAATAATTATGAGCAAATATAAGTAGAGGACATATTTGATCTTATTCTAGGATAATTTAAATTTAGACAGGGTGGTTATTTAAACCTATTAAAAATATATACGGGTATAAAATGTATAGTTCATTAATAGAGTTTTTGTTTAATACAGATTATAAATTTTATTCTTTAAAACCAGTTGAGCAATTGGTGTGTATGAGAATGTTGTATCTTTCGAGTAAGGGGGAATCAATATCTCTTTCTAATATTGCGAGTGTTTGTAATTGTTCAAAACAAACTGTTTATTCAGCTGCTTCAAAACTAGTTACATTAGGTCTGTTTAATAGCCATCAAAATATTGGAAAGATGACTGATTACGAAGTTAATCCAGATTTTTTAAATCTTAAGCAGATAGCTTTACCTGAGAATAAACCAGGTCATAGTGCTTCAAACTTAAGCGAAGAGGATTTGTGGAATAATTTTGATTCTACAAATATCTTTAATAACAATGAAAATACAGATAATGCTAAAGATAAATATGTGAATATTGAAAATGCACATATTGATACGTTGTTAAAGCAGGGGCATGAACCTGCACAGATAGTGGCTGATCACTGTGCACCTTCAAACACAAAAAGAAGCAAAGCCAGAAAGAAACGAAAGAAGAAATAACGCGATATAAGACTACCCATAAATTACGTTATGTTAAATTTGATTATTTAAAAGAAAGCGAGGGTGATTATTCAAATCAGCTCGCTTTTAGGAGAGTAATTTAGGGGTTAATTAAGCTCGGAGTCGACCCAAAACTTAGTACCTTTTAATACTGCTTGTAGTGCAAGGCCGCTTTCGGTCAAAGAATACACAGTAACTTGGTCTGCTATTGCTTCGGCAACTAATGCACCGCCTTTTTCTTTATATTTAGCTGCTGCATCTGCGTTTCCGCCAAATGCCCAACCGTGTTCAATAAATCTGTTTAGTGCCGCTTGGTTATGAAAAACCATAACAACGTTAAAGTCTTTAACACCTAAACCTAGGCCTAAACCGGCTTCGCCCATATTCATGTATGTAGATTTACCCGTTAGGTTATTTTTAATAACACCATAACCACCACCAAAACTAGCTAAAACAACATTGACGTTGGCATTATCAAAAACAGCATAACCTGCAGAGTTAGCAATTTGCTTTTTAACATCTGGTTTTATCGTGTAAAGTTTACTTAATGTATTTGATTCCATGCTATGCACTAATGCACGTTTTTCGCTTGGTGAGGCGCTGCCTGTTGTTGCACAACCTGTGAGCGCGAGTGTAAATACGACCATACTTAGCAAAATAAATCTTTTCATGAATTTTCCTTAAATAACATTTATAACTAGCAAGTATATAATTACAAAATAATAGAATCTATTTATGTCCAATACTAGACAGTATCGGACTTTATGGTTAATCTATAAGTCTATTATTTTATTGAATATTTTATTACTATGCTAGTTGCTTTGGTTGATACGTTAAAACAATTGAGATATCAAATTGCTCATCTTGAAGATAATACTTTAAATTCAGAATATCCAGAACTGGCTACCTTTATACAGCAAGTTGGCTTGACTGTAACTGAATCAAAACAAGATCTTACCTTCTTATACCAGTTTTTATATGTTTATGGTCGCAAATCGGAAGCAACCTATAGTCGGTTTAGAAGTGAGCTTGAACGTTTTTATTTATGGGCATGGTTAGTGGCTGAAAAATCAGTATTTGATTTAAAGCGCGAAGATATTGAAGGTTATGTAGATTTTGTTGTTGAACCAGATAAAGCTTGGGCTACAACATCAGTACAATGGCGTTATAAAGACGATCAAGGTATTCGTCGTTTAAATACAAATTGGCGCCCTTTCATCCAAAAAGAATCAATTGCTAGCCAACAAACATTATCGGCAATGTTTACTGCACTTAACGTATTTTATAAATTTGCTATTTTAGAAGAAAAAACCTTTGCCAATTTTGTGCCTGTAGTAAAAAAGAATAGTCCCTATTTAGTGGTTCAATCGCAAATACAGATCCCCGATACGCTAAGCGATATACAATGGGAATATGTGTTTGGGGTAACGCGCGACTTATGTGAGCAACAACCTGATCTAGAAAGAAATTTATTTACTCTGGCATGTTTAAAAGGATTATATTTACGGATCTCTGAATTGTCAGAGCGGCCACAATGGTCGCCCGTTATGTCGCATTTTTGGCAAGACAACGATGGCTTTTGGTTTTTGCGTATTATGGGTAAAGGTAATAAATTACGAGATGTAACTCTAAGCGATGATTTTGTTGAATATTTAAAACGCTACCGACTTTATCGTGGTTTACCTGCCCTACCACGCGTTGATGAATCTGAACCTTTGGTGCATAAAATTCGTGGCCAAGGTGGCATGACAGTTAGGCAAATACGACGTTTGGTACAACAAAGTTTTGATTTAGCTCAGCAATCTTTACTTGATGATGGTTTTAAAGATGACTCTGAACAACTTGAAGCAGCAACCGCACATTGGCTTAGACATACAGGTGCAACACACGATGCACAAACACGACCACTCAAACATTTATCTGAAGATTTAGGACACGCAAAAATAGCAACTACAGATCAAATTTATATTCAAACAAATATAAAAGAACGTGCAAAATCTGGTTTAAAAAGGAAAATATAATGGAATATTTAGTCATTACTTTTATTGGCAGTTTGTTTTTGATTTATTCATTAACAATCCGGCAATTAGAAAGAACCGAAATCACTGGCCCAATGTTTTTTGTGATTGGAGGAATAGCACTGGCTTGGTTTATACCTGAGGAAGTTGAACAATTAAAAAATGGTGGAGCTTATATATTACCTTTAATTGAATTAACTTTAAGTTTGTTTTTATTTACCGACGCTACAAAAACAAAACTAAGCGTTTTAAAACACAGTTATCAGTATCCAAGTTTATTATTATTTGTTGCCCTACCCCTTACCTTGTTGTTAGGTATTGGCACTGCATTATTTTTATTTGCAGAGTTAACACTTATTCAAGCTGCATTATTAGCAATTATTTTAACACCAACCGATGCAGCACTCAGTAAAGGACTATTAGAAAGTACACAAGTGCCCGAAAATATCCGTGAAGGAATAAATACTGAAAGTGGTTTAAATGATGGTTTATGTGTACCTGTATTTTTAATTTTTTTGTTATTAGCTAATAACCCAGAGCTTGGGATCACCGCTTCACAAACTATGATTATTTTTACTCGGGAACTTGGTATAGCGCTATTGATTGCGATTGCGAGTGTTGCGATATTTATTCCAACTTTAAACTTTGCTATGCAACGCCATTATTTTGCACAAAAAACCAGTCCTTTTTTGCTGGTAGGTTTTGCAATGGCGATATTTTCTATTACACAGTATTTTCATAGTAGTGGTTTTATTGCAGTGTTTGTAGCAGGTTTATTATTTGACCGATATTCTCCAGAGTCGATACGTTGTGAAATTGTTGAAGACTCAGAGCACATAGCCGATTTTGCAGCATTATTAATTTGGTGTTTATTTGGTTTTGTAAGTGCCTATTTGGTTTTACCAAAACTCAGTTTTGAAATAATAATTTATGCTTTACTTAGTGCAACTTTGATCAGAATAATTCCGGTTATGTTGTCACTGCAATTTACTGCACTGAATATAAAAGAGCGATTTACTTTTGCTTGGTTTGGACCAAGAGGACTCGCATCGATAGTATTTACGTTAATGGTAATTGATACTCAAATAGAAAATAAATATCAGATTGCAACTATTGCTATGACCACTATTTTATTTAGTGTATTTATTCATGGTATAACTACTAAGCCAATTGCAGATAGTTTTGCTAAAAAGTAAAAAGTAAAAAGTAAAAATGCGTAATTTTATTTATAAAGTTACGCATTTTTTAATCAGCCTAATAAAGTTTAATTGCTAAGTAGGTGTGCAAGTAACTCAATTGGATGTTTAGGTTTAAATTTTTCATATCGTTTAACTTGGCTACGACAAGAAAATCCTGTTGATAACAGTTGCTCGGGTTTATTTTTATCTACAATAGGTTTCCAACTCATTTCGTATAGTGCGCGCGAGTTGTTTTGGTTTTGTGCTTCATGACCATAAGTACCCGCCATGCCGCAACAACCAGTACTGGTTGTTTTTAATGTTAATCCAATATCGGTAAAAATATTTTGCCAAACACTCGCAGCTTTTGGTAAGGCGGTAGTTTCGGTACAGTGGCTTAATAAAGTAAATTCAGTATTAGTATTAGTATTTTGTTTTGCTTTTAATTGCGTAAACGATTGAGTTTGTAACCACTCGTGAGCAAGTTGCACATGGAAATCACCACGATTATTTTCTAAAATTGTATTGTACTCATCGCGGTAACACATAACTAATGAAGCATCTAAACCAACCAGTGGCGCATTAATATCGTTAAGTTTATTTAAAAACTCCGCGGCGTTTTTTGCTGTTACTTTAAACTCATGCAAAAACCCTTTTACATGTTGTGGTTTTCCATTGGGTTTAAAAGGTAATAACATTGGCTTTTTGCCGAGCTGAGTAATAAGCGTAATAAAACTCTCTACTAATTCTGCTTCATAAAAACTAGTGAATGGGTCTTGTACTATTAATACATATTCGTTTTGTTGCTCAGCACTTAATTTATTTAGTAATTCAAAATTAAAAGTATGAGCTTTGTTTACTCGACTAGTTAGTGCGGGAATACTTAATTGTGGTGTATTTATATAACCCACGGTTTTTTTAATTATGTTACTAACTAGGTCTGTACTTACTATAGGATTAATAATACGTGCAAATTTAGCCATTAATGGCGCACTAACTTCTATATTACCCACTAGGTAATCTTTGAGTGGACGTGCGTAGTAACTATGATAATAATTTAAAAAACGCGAACGAAAAGTAGGTACATCTACTTTAATTGGGCAAGCAGTAGTACATGCTTTACAGGCTAAGCACTCGTCCATCGAAGCTTTAACTTCGTGAGAAAAGTCGTAAATGCCTTTGTTTTTTTCACGGCTGTGAACAAAACGTTCCCACCAGGTAATTACTTCGCCTTTATTAAGTTGCTTTTCGACCTCAAGTAAATCTACATTTTTTGCTTCTTGCAGGCGCAACCATTCGCGCATTAAACTTGCGCGGCCTTTAGGTGAATGTCGGCGATCGCCGGTTACTTTATACGACGGACACATTGGTGAGTTTTCATCGTAGTTAAAGCATATTCCGTTACCGTTACAAGTCATGGCATTATTAAAACTTGTTTTTACATCAATAGATATTTGTTTATCGAACCATGAACGTTTTTGTCCATCAACACTTACTAGTGAGTCTTCACTATCGATAGGTGTACATATTTTACCCGGGTTTATTCGGTTATTTGGATCAAATGCAGTTTTTATTTTACGTAACTGAGTAAATAAATGGTCGCCAAAAAACGCTGGGCCATATTCGCTACGATACCCTTTACCGTGTTCGCCCCACATTAAACCACCGTATTTAGCGGTGAGTTTTACCACTTCATCTGAAATAACACGCAATAGTTTTTCTTGTTCTGGGTCGCACATATCGAGCGCAGGCCTAACATGTAAAACGCCAGCGTCAACATGGCCAAACATTCCATATTGTAAATTATGGCTGTCGAGTAATGCTCGAAACTCTACTATATAATCAGCTAAGTTTTCTGGTGGTACCGCGGTGTCTTCTGCAAAGGCGAGTGGTTTCTGACTGCCTTTTACATTACCTAAAAGCCCGACTGACTTTTTACGCATGGCGTAAATTTTTAAAATATCACTTTTATTACTGGTTAGCTGGTAACCAATAACACCATTAGTTTGCTGTGCCACGCACTGATCTAATAGTTTGCACAAAGTGTCTACTTTGTCTTTTATATCCTCTGGTGATGCAGCATTAAACTCAACCATGTTGAGCCCTTGCATATCTTTATTAGGAATGTCGGTTATTAAGTCCGATACTGAATGCCAAATAATATCTTGGCGGGCTAAGTTTAAAACTTTGCTATCGACAGTTTCAACTGAGGTTGCTCTCGCAGCTACCAAAAATGGTGAATGACGTAGTGCCGAATCAAAACTATCATACTTAATATTAATTAAAGTTTTAAATTCAGCAATGGGGGTTAGCTTTAATTTAGCCTCGGTAACTATACCTAATGATCCTTCAGAGCCGGTAATTAAGCGGCTCATATCAAAAGTTTGTAAGTCATCACTTAGCACATGCTCTAGGTCGTATCCGGTTAAAAAGCGGTTTAATCTAGGGAATTTAGCTAATACAGCTTCGCGCTCATTTAGTGCGATAGCTAAAACGGTTTTGTATAAATGACCAACTAATGTGTCTTGCTCTGCGATTACCTTTGCTTTCTCTGTATCAATAGCTGCAGTACACATAGGTGTGCCATCGACCAAATAAGTTGTTAGCCCTAAAACATGGTCACTCGTTTTACCGTAAACTAGCGAGCCTTGACCCGAAGCATCAGTGCTGATCATACCGCCAATGGTTGCTCTATTACTGGTAGATAAGTCGGGTGAAAAGAAAAACCCATAAGGTTTTAAAAAGTCATTAAGCTGATCTTTTATTACCCCAGTTTGTACACGCACCCAGCCTTCTTGTGTGTTTATTTCGAGTATTTCACGCATGTATCGTGATAAATCGACAATAATTCCAGGGGTTAATGATTGCCCGTTAGTCCCAGTGCCGCCGCCGCGCGGACCAAATGTTAACGATAAAAAGGGGTCGCGAGATGCTGTTTGCAACGCAAGTTGAATATCTTTTTCGGTTTTAGGAAAGATAACACCTTGCGGTAGCTCTTGGTAAATACTGTTATCGGTTGAAGCTGTTATGCGGGTTGCATAACTTGCGTCAGTGTCTCCAGTAAACCCTTGATTTTTAATGGTACTTAAGTAATTTGCGACAACTTCTGTCGCGGCATCTTGCTGTGTAATAGTTGCTATCATGACGGCGATATTTTAAGGCATTTGATTAATTATATCATGCTGCGGGGTAATAGAAATTGAAGATTTTACAGTTTGTAACACTCTTTTAATCGATTTTATTCGCACTGCAATTATACTCAAGTTAACAGTTACTAGGGGGCTTTAACTATGAAAAAAATACTATTACTTTTAGCCGGTGTATTGTGCATGTTACTGGGTTTATTTTTTGCGATTGTACCTGGACCATCGTTAATATTTTTTATGGCAGGGTTATTGTGTTTTTCTTTTGACTACCCAAAAGCAAGGCATTATTTGGGGCTTTGTCAAAAAGCGTTAACTAAATCGTGCAGATATTTAGATAAAAAATTAGCTCGTTAAAACTTTATTTTAAATTACACAAACAAAAATGCCAGCAAAAGCTGGCATTTTTATTAAACAAAGTAATTATTTAGCTAGTTTTTCAGCTAAGTATAACCATGTTTCTAGTACTGTATCTGGATTTAATGAAACAGAGTCGATACCCTGCTCTACTAACCATGCTGCAAAGTCTTCATGATCAGAAGGACCTTGACCACAAATACCTACATACTTGCCTTTTTCTTTAGCTGTTTTAATTGCCATAGAAAGTAGCTTTTTGATTGCAGGGTCGCGTTCATCAAATAGATGTGCGATTAAACCTGAGTCACGATCTAAACCAAGCGTTAGCTGAGTTAAGTCGTTTGAACCGATAGAAAAACCATCAAAATGCTCTAAAAACTCTTCAGCTAATAGTGCGTTTGAAGGCAGTTCACACATCATAATTACTTTTAGACCATTATCGCCACGTTTAAGGCCATGCTCTTCAAGTAGTTCAATAACACGTTTACCTTCTTCAACGGTACGTACGAATGGGATCATGATTTCGATATTGGTCATGTCCATGCCGTTTCTTACGCGTTTAATTGCTTCACACTCTAGAGCAAAACAGTCGCGGAAAGCTTCTGACACATAACGAGCGGCGCCACGAAAACCTATCATAGGGTTTTCTTCTTCCGGTTCGTATTGTTGGCCGCCAACTAAGTTTGCGTACTCGTTTGATTTAAAATCAGACATGCGAACAATTACACGCTCTGGTGCAAATGCACACGCCAGAGTAGAAATACCTTCAACCAATTTAGAGATATAAAACTCTACTGGAGATTCATAACCGGCCATCATGTCGGTTATCTCTGCTTTTAATGCATCAGTTTGTGCATCAAAATTAAGTAGTGCTTTAGGGTGAACGCCAATCATACGGTTGATAATAAATTCAACACGGGCTAGGCCAACACCTGAATGTGGTAAACGAGCAAAATCGAATGCACGATCTGGATTACCTACGTTCATCATTACTTTAATTGGTAGCTCAGGCATTTCGTCAACACGTGAAGTAAGTACTTCAAAGTCTAAAATACCTTCATAGATGAAACCTGTATCGCCTTCGGCACATGATACGGTAACTTCTTGACCAGCTGTAATTAAATCAGTTGCGTTACCACAACCAACAACGGCTGGAATACCAAGTTCACGTGCAATAATTGCAGCATGACAAGTACGGCCACCACGATTTGTAACAATCGCTGCTGCACGTTTCATGATTGGTTCCCAATCTGGGTCGGTCATGTCGGTAACTAAAATGTCGCCTACTTGAACCTGATCCATCTCTTTGATTGAGTTAAGAACACGAACAACACCGCTACCAATTTTATGACCAATTGCACGGCCTTCAACAACAACCTTGCTGGTGCCATTTAATTGAAAACGTTCCATTACGTTGGCATCTTCGTTTGAGCGAACCGTTTCTGGACGAGCTTGAACTATATATAGTTTGCCGTCGTTACCGTCTTTTGCCCATTCGATGTCCATTGGACGACCGTAATGTTTTTCGATGATTACAGCTTGCTTGGCAAGTTCTTGCACTTCTTCATCTGTAATCGAAAATTTATTTGAAAGCTCAGGGGCAACATCAACGATGTCTACTTGCTTACCATGTGCTTTGTCTTCTGAGTAAATCATTTGAATGGCTTTAGAGCCAATGTTACGACGTACTACTGAAGGTTTGTTTTTAAGTAATGTTGGTTTATGAACATAAAATTCATCAGGGTTTACTGCGCCCTGTACAACCATTTCTCCTAGCCCGTAGCTTGATGTGATAAATACAACATCTTCAAAACCAGACTCGGTATCAATACTAAACATAACGCCAGATGCTGACTTATCTGAACGAACCATGCGTTGTATACCAGCAGACAGTGCAACACCACGGTGATCGTACCCTTGATGAACACGGTAAGAGATAGCGCGGTCGTTAAATAATGAAGCAAATACGTGTTTAATAGCGACCATTACTGAGTCGATACCAACAACGTTTAGGAAAGTTTCTTGCTGGCCTGCGAATGATGCGTCTGGCATGTCTTCAGCAGTAGCTGATGAACGTACTGCAAATGAAACATCGGCTGCTGTGTCGCCGTGGAGTTGGCTGTATGCTTCGCGAATGGCTTTATCTAGATTAGGTTGGAATGGTGTATCGATTATCCATTGGCGGATATCGGCACCGACTTTAGCGAGTGTATTCACATCTTCAACATCAAGTGTATCTAGAATATCGTGAATTTTTGCGGTGAGTCCTGATTGATCTAAAAACTCATTAAAAGCATCAGCGGTAGTTGCAAAACCACCCGGCACTTGTACACCTGCGTTTGCTAGGTTTGAAATCATTTCGCCAAGTGAAGCGTTTTTACCGCCAACACGAGGAACATCTTGCATACCAAGCTCTTGATACCAGAGAACGTATTCTTGCACGGATCTTTCTCCAAAAAAACAAATTGTAGTACTAAATACCAACTAATTAACATTTAATCATTTTAGCGAGTTAGACATTCTATTAACAAGTTAAAAATTTTCATGTAGAACAACTACCTGTTAATTTTTATGTTGCTAATAAAGCGCTTCCTATCGCTATAATTGACTATTTACTTAATACAATCGATATAACTGTGAGAGTTAAGAAAGAAAACCTTTTATAAAGGTCACACCCATTCTACACTGGCAACAGTCCTCACGTAAACCGTGAGAAACTTAATTTTAAAATTAAAAGTAATAAAAAAGAGGATTTATGAGAACTGCTTTTTATATTTCAGATGGCACAGCAATTACTTCTGAGGTTTTTGGCCATGCTACTTTGTCACTGTTCCCTGTTGAATTTAATCATAAAACCATTCCCTTTGTAGAAACAGAAGAGAAAGCGCATCAAATTAAAGAGTTAATTAATGCAACGGCTAAAAGAGACGGTGAAAAGCCTTTAATATTTTTTACCTTTGTAAATTACAACTTAACTGAAATTATTAGCTCTGCTAATGCAGTGTGTTATGACTTTTTGACAACCTATAGCGAAAAAATAGAAAAAGAACTAAATGTGGCGCCAGTACCAAAAATTCATCGCACTCACTCTATTCATGAAAAAAGCTATGATTTTAGAATTGATGCGGTTAACTACGCGCTGATGAATGATGATGGCGGTAATATTAAAAACTATGGAGAGGCCGATATTATTTTAATCGGTGTGAGCCGCAGTGGTAAAACCCCAACGAGTTTATATTTAGCACTACAATATGGTATTAAAGCCGCTAACTACCCAATCACCGAAGACGACCTTGAAACTGAAGGCCTGCCTAAATGCTTAATACCTTTTAAACATAAATTATTTGGCTTAACTATTGATCCTGAGCGCCTTGCTGCCATTAGAGATAGGCGTATGGCTAATTCTAAATACGCTTCTATTCGTCAATGTCGTATAGAAGTGCGCGAAGTAGAAATGCTGTATAAGCGTAATAGAATTCCATTTTTAAACTCTACTCATCACTCAGTTGAAGAAATATCAGCGAAGATTATATCTGATACCGATCTTGAGCGCCGTAAGTACTAACTTACTTAGCGGTTAACTTAACTAAAAAGTATAAAAAACGCCGCTTAATTAGCGGCGTTTGTATTTAGGGTAGTTATTTTATTTATTTACGTGCGTCTTTTAATAAATCGGCAACTAAAAAGCCTAACTCTAATACTTGATCGGCATTTAAACGTGGGTCGCACTGGGTTTTATAGCGCTGTGCTAAATCGTCGTCAGACAGTCCGTACGCACCGCCAGTACACTCAGTAACATGTTGGCCTGTCATTTCTAAATGCACGCCGCCTGCATAGCTGCCCTCGGCTTTATGCACTGCAAAAAACTGGCTGATCTCACGCATGATGTTATCAAAGCTACGTGTTTTATATCCTGAACTCGCTTTTTCGGTGTTACCGTGCATTGGATCAGAACTCCAAATTACTTTACGGCCTTCTTGTTGTACTTTGCGTACCAATGCCGGCAGTTTTTCAGGGAGTATATCTGCGCCCATACGGGTAATTAATGTTAATCGACCTGGAATGTTATCTGGATTTAATGCATCAATTAAACGTATTAAATCATCTGGGTCCATACCTGGACCAACTTTAACCCCAATTGGGTTTTTAATTCCTTTAAAAAATTCAATGTGCGCGTGGTCTAGTTGACGCGTACGCTCGCCAATCCATACAAAGTGCGCAGAACAATCGTACCAATCGCCAGATAAATGGTCGCGGCGAGTTAGTGCTTCTTCGTAGCCTAGTAATAGCGCCTCGTGAGAGGTGTATAAATCGGTTTCTTTTAAGCTTGGTGCAATAGTAGAATTAATACCACACACTTCCATAAACTCAAGCGCGTCTTGAATTTTATCAGCAAGCTGTTGGTACTTTTCTTTTTGTGGATTGGCTGCAACAAAGCCCATATTCCAACGGTTTACTTGATGTAAGTCAGCAAGGCCACCTTGAGCAAACGCACGCAGTAAGTTTAACGTAGCGGCACTGTGATGATACGCCGTCATTAAGCGTTGTGGATCTGGAATACGCGCTTGTTCGGTAAACTCAAAATTGTTAACAATGTCGCCACGGTATGACGGTAGTGATACGCCATCAATCGTTTCTAAATCTGCTGAACGTGGTTTTGCATACTGCCCTGCCATACGCGCTATTTTAACTACTGGGCATTTACCGCCGTAAGTTAATACCACGGCCATTTGTAAAATTGTTTTAAAAGTATCGCGAATGTTAGCGGCATTAAAGTCACTAAACGACTCAGCACAATCACCACCTTGTAGTAAAAAAGCGCGCCCTTCGCATACATCTTCTAGCTGCTTAAATAAACTTCTGGTCTCTTCAGCGAATACTAAAGGCGGAGCACTCTTTAATTGCGCTTCTACTGATTTAAGTGATTCTTGATCTGGGTAGTTTGGCTGCTGCAATATTGGCAGTTCTCTCCAGCTATTTGGGTTCCACGTTTGCATATTCATTCCTCATTCCTATTTACCTGATACAACGAAATTAACGTATGCAGGGCTGTTTGTTCAAGGACTAAATTCACTATTTACTAATTATTTAGTTATGGGTTAGGTAATTAATATATTTAGCCATATATGTTGGGCCCTTAGCGCAAATATAAAATGATAAATAGAAAGAATATAACTGATTAAAAACATAAAGTTAAGATTAATCATGGTTACTTTTTAGTTGTTGACCTACATTCAATCTGAGTTAATTATTATAACAGGTTGAGCAGGGAACACATCATACTTAAATTGCACCATGTGTATTCTTAACTTTACAGTTAATATAAACAATAATTGACCAATAACTATGCACTTTTAAAAATACATGCTAGGGCGAATTTTATTTGCCACCGCAACATATACTAGATGTTTATAAACAGTGGGTTTATTAGGCTAAAGCTCTCCTTGGTTAAGGTTAAAATACAAAGACTTATTTGGGCTCAGTACTAAGTTTTTATAAAAATGTGAATAGTGGCAGTTATTACTGAGGTTAAAACTTATTTTAATATGTATAAGTTTTACGCTTTGCAGATCTTATGCTGTAGTGTAAATAGACATGACAACGTATTGTATTTCACCCAGGCATACTACAATACGTAAAGCTTATATCTGCAATGTATTAAGTTACTCTTTGTATGAACGTTTGGATCGGCACTAATTAACACCACTAACTAGCTGCTTAATTAGTTAAGCTACAGGGAACTCAAAATGGTTTGCCCTGCCCGGTACTAATAAATGTATATTCAGTTCTCACAAGCTAAACATTTTAAGTATCCCAAAGTATGAGCCGGTTAATTATATCAACCTCATTTTAAAGCCTCACTACAAATCATGGCTAAAGTTAAATTGCACTCAGAAGCTAGTAGGCCGTTATTAGCTGTAACCTATAACGGTATACAAATGTAAGTATTGGGGAATTATTATTAAGAGTTAAGCTACTCAATGCATAAGCACGAGATTTTAAAATTAACCAAAGCTGCAAAGAACACATCATACTAAAACTAGATATTAGATAAACTTAGCCCCGAGTAAAGTAGAATTATTTGCTAAACAAAGATAAGGTTATGTGTGATAATTAGTTAGGTAAGATGTGTTCTTTGGAGGTTGCATGGTAACTAAAGTACAAATAAGAAGTCAGTTTGATTTAATGAGCGAACTAACATTAAGGCTAATAGAAGAGCTTAATCTATGTGAATATACAAAAGCCGAATATTATCAACTTCCTGATATAAGCACTGTTGATGAAGATAAAGTGGCCGAATCGATTAAAGTTACTAAAATATCAGGCGAACTAGCACATAAAGCTATATTAAATTCCTTTACTGACATTTATAAAAAACAAGGGCTAAGTAGCCGAGTTTTAAAGCGTCATCCTGGCCTATTAGTTATAAAAAATGCTGACAAACAAGCACTAATTAATCGAATTGCTCAAGTAAATAAGGCAAAAGCAGCGTTTAAAGAGTGTATTTTAGCTATTGATAACAACGATGCTCGTTTTGAAGCGGTGCATAATGCAGTACCCAACTTAATTACTTTGGCTGCTTATCGAAAAATTCATAGTGAACATGAATCGCCTTTTTCAGTACGATTTACCTGGATGCACAAACATGCAACTAAAACACTGACCAAAAAAATGGCCCTCGAAATGTTACAAAAGTCAGCTAGTTATAGAAACCCCAGAATGATCGACCAGCAAAAATGGCAGGCGCTAGTAGCACAAGAGCAATTACGGGTAGCAAGTTTAGGTGAAAAAGAAAAACTTAGAATTAGGCGCCCTACTCGAGTTAGCCCTCAGGTAAATGTGCGTTATACCGCGCAAAACCGTTATCACGTCAGTGCGGCGCTACCTTTTATTTTAATAAACCCAGAACCAGACGTAAAGCTTGGGATATTACCAAATTACGAAAAACCATTAAGTCATCCACGAAAACGTGACTATGATTTTTTAGTAGATCGACTTTATTTAGAACAAGTAGAAAAGTGATTATGTTAAAAAGGTCACGCTAGGTGACCTTTGTTATTATTGGACTCTGTAATAAAAATTACTTATCTACTATTTCAACAAGTTTGTCTTCATCAATAAGCACAGCATTTTCAACAATACGCTTACCGCCTTGTATTTCAATACGTTTATTGTGTTTATTCAGAGTAAGTATCTCATCACAAAATTGGTCTGATGGATGCATTTCGTAAGTGTAGTCAATAATATTACCGGTTTTGTCGTCTTTAACATTGGTAATACTGTACTCAGAGATAGCCCCTTTTTCGATCAGATCTTTCATTGTTGTGGTCATATCACGACGCAGCGCTTTTAATTTATTTTCGGTAATATTATCCGTTGAATAAATTGAGCCGTACTTTTCCATAATAGACAGTAATCTAAAATGGTATGTTTTACCCGGCGCTGCATAACGCCAAAGATGATATAAGCGCAGCATCATCCAACGCGACAATCCGCGTTTTAATTCTTGGGCGCTGTTAAAGTAATATCCTTTATATTCAAGGTTATCAATCATGTTATGCACAAATGCATTTAAACACGCAACACATTTAACATTCCCGCCTTGACCTTTTTTTCCACTAAAATGCAGTGACGATAAAAAGTTCATGTTCGATTCGTAAAATGAATCATCAATATTTGTATTTTTGGTGTCTGTTGCTGAATATTTAAACGAAAGTTTCGAGCCTTGTAATGCTTCAAGTGATTCTTTAATTTGTGGATATGGCATAGATTGGCCAACGGTTTTCAGCTCTTGTGCTAATTCGTTCATTGAAAAAACAACAGCATATTGAATACCGGACTTAAAATTTATTTTTACTATTTTACCTTTAGAAGCTAAACGGATCAGCGCACGTTCTACTTTTTCTTCTCGATCTGATGGCCAAACCAAATATTCTACGTCTTCACCATCTTTGCGTGTGCTAACAACCGCCGGCGTTATTTTTAATTCACCGTCGTACAAAATACCATCTATTTTTTCAGATATTTTGCGTGTAATTATTGTTTTTTTAGGTGCTTCTTCTAATGGTAATTTTTTATGCCCCGAACGGACAAAGCGTCCCCATAAATCATAATGGTTAAAAGTATTCGAATAAGCACGTAATCCATGAGCTGCATTTTCTATCGAAATCCGCACATCTTTATTATCTGTAAACAGCGCTAAGCTTTCATTATCAATTGCACTTTCCACCCCGTGAATTTGGCCCCTTAGTGTATCGGGCAAGTTATCTACCGAGATGTTGACCTTTCGGCTCATTGTTGTTATTTCCATTTTTATTGCGACAGCTAATAACAACACATAAAGACAAAAAAGTTAAATGTTTAAGTTAGTATAAAAGTGATCTGAGCTAAAATAAAACCTTCGGATCACTATTATACTAAGCGGATGCTAATTAACTCAATTTCAGATCATTATTTTACTAACTAGGCAGTTACAAATCTCATTTTTACTAACTCAGTGAGATTTTTGTCCATTACAAAGCTAAATTTTTAATATTTAACACGACAAATTAACTAAAAAACTAAAAGCCCTGTGGATAAGCACATATTGAGTTAGCATAGATCTGATCTGTACCTACTACAGATCAGATCTATACTAATTAAAAGCCTTCTTTTACTACAGAGTCGGTGTATAACTTTATAATTTACTTAGTATAAAACTGATCTAACAGACCTTTTTTGTGCACAACTTAATGATTAACCTGTGCGTAACTATTGTTTTAATTTTCAGCTTAGTAAAAAGCTGATCTGCTAGTAGATAAAGATCTGATCTTAACCAAGTATAAAGCTGATCTGCTTATTTTATTATTATTCATATAAATCATGTGTTTATGATCTTTATTTAAGCTTCTATCCTTTAATACCTTATATACTTAACCATACTTAACCTCTCTATTTATACTAAGAGATATTAAGCATGTAAAAATATTATTAGATGTCTTGTTTATAAAACACATGTCACTATAAATAGTTGTTTACAGCAAATTGAATGGACATTATACTAACAGCCTAACTTTGAGGAATTAAGTATGTCTATCAATAATAATGCGCTAAGTACCTACCGGCTTTTGAAAGCAACAGCTGAAGTTGCCGAAAAGTCTCTAGAAGGACGTATACAACATTATCGCGCTCATCTTAAATCTGAAGAAAAAGAATTAAGAACTTATACGCAAAAAGCAGCTGCCGATCTGCTTGGTTGTAACAATCGTACCTTAAAAAGACGTCACGACAATGGTGATTTTGATAATTTAAATATCAAACGTGGTGCAAATGGTCATTACGCTTACACTTTGGTAAATATTTTTGCTATGGCCGATATTATGGATATTCAGCCCGATCACCGTACTGGTGATGACAAACTGCAAGTTATTGTAATTAACTCCCTAAAAGGCGGTTGTGGTAAAACAACTAGTATGGTTAATATTGCAGCAGCACTGGCAACTACTAATATAAAACGCTACCGTATTGGTATTATTGATTTAGATCCTCAAGGTTCATCATCTAGCTTTTTTCCATCGGCAGAGCCCGATCCAATCACCGTTGGCGATTTAATGCGTGATTGTATTGAATTAGACGAAGGTGAAACGTGGCCTGAATTTGTATCAAGCTCATTTTTACCTACACATATTCCAAATATTCGTGTTTTACCATCTGGTATGGATGATTTTTATTTTGAACATGAAACAGCTACTTTACTCAAAGACACCTCAAATTATGAACAAACCCGTCATTATCATAAGTTACTTGAAAAAGTAATTGACCCAGTAAAAGACGAGTTTGATGTGTTATTAATCGACACAGCTCCAACACTTAACTTTATGTTTTATAATGCGTTAATGGCATCTACAGCAATGCTAATACCGGTTCATCCAGAAGCAGTAGACTTTGATGCAAATAATAAATATTTAAAACGTTTAGGTGAGATTTATCATACAGTTGCAGCCCTAGGCCATGAAGGATGGGACTTTATGCAGTTTTTAGTAACTAACTATGTAAAAGGTAACCACTCGCAACGCGATATCGTTAAAGATGTTCGTAGTGCCTTTGGTCGCCAAGTAATGAGTTACCCAATTAATCATAGCTCAGCAATTACAGCGAGTTCGTCTTCGTTTAACACTATTTTTGATCAAAAAGCATCAGATAGTTTAGCGAGTCGCGAATCGTTAATGCGTGCCCAAGAAAATATAAAAGATGTAGTTGATGAGCTTGAAATGCTGATCCGCTCTAATTGGCAATCTACACAATCAAAACTAAATACCCCTAAGTAAGGATGTTAAACAAAAATGGCTAAAAAACGTAAAAATGACACCCGCTTAGATCCTTTTGCAACAGCGGTTGGTAGTAGTAGTCTTGATGCTTTATTAGAGCAAGCAAATGCAGGCGATGTAATTCGTATGCCAGCGCCAAGTGATCCTAGCAGAGAAATTACCCTAGTTTGTAAAGTGATTTCCCATAGTGACATTGAGTCAACAACCCAGGTATATGGCAAAAACCGCCGTGTACAGTCGCTGTTAAATGAAAAGTCGGTATCCGATATTCTACCGGCAATAAAAGAAGATGGCCGTAATCAACACCCGGCACTTCTTTGGGATCAAGGCGATACAAGCTTAGTACTTGCGGGATCACGCCGCCGTAAAGCCTGCATTTTGGGTAATGCCGATTATTTAGTGTTGAGCTCTAGCGACTTTACTGATCAAGATGCAAAAATTTTAGCTGTTTCGTCTGATCAATACATAGCACCTAGCTTGTGGGAACTTGGACAAGCTTATCAAAACACTAAAAATGAATTAATTGAGCAAGGTAAAAAAGGCTCTTACCGTGAAATTGCAGTTATTGAAGGCGTATCGCATACCGCGGTTGCCGATGCAATAAAAGCATTCGAGCAAATCCCTGCAGATGTTGTTGCACTTTACCCTACAGCTAATCATGTTGGCCGTGAAGTGGCTAAAAAGCTGATTAGCGCAAAGGAGCGCGACCAAGCAGCCTTTAACTTGCTAGTTGCTGACATTGCTAACCATGAAGACATAAACGCAGCAGCAAGCGATGACAAGCGTGCAATGGCCATTACTAAGTATTTAACTACCGAGCCACAAATAGCCGTTAAACGTGAAGTTGTGCTTGAGAGTAACTTTGTTTCAGTACAGCGCAGTTTAAAAAATGGTGATGTTTCAGTAAAAATAAACAATAAAGTTATGACAGACAAGCGCTTAGAACAACTTACTAAGCTATTAGCTGCATTTAACTAGTTAGTAAAATAATGATCTACAAGGGTGTTAGCTTAGTTAAATATTGATCTGTACACCCTTTAAGTTAGTAAAAAACTGATCCCATATAGCAAAATTTAAGCATAAAAGAGTTACTTGCCTATTTTAGATCAGCTTTTTACTAACTAAATTACCTTTTTATCTTAGATCCTACCTGTTTTGCGCTTTGTTAGTATAAAGCTGATCTGTAAACCCCCTCCTTGTGTTAGTAAGTTGTTTTTAACTTGTGAGTTAGCTGTGTGTTTTATTTTAAATAAATAATAATTAGCGCATTATTTAGCTATAAAGCAATTTTTTACTAAGCGCTCAGCTCCAACCAGTTTATTTAACGTTAATATTGCTTTAGCTCAGAGCATATAAGGCATATACTAAAAAAATTGTTTTTAAAATTTAATACTTTGAGTGACATGTCTGCTAACTTATCTAAAACTGATCTAATGGCTATTTTTGAAGAAATTAAAAATGAGCAGGCTACCCAGTTTCCTCTTTCTGAACGCTTCATTAAAAAATTGTTCAAGCCCGCCGTATTGGCTAAAGGTAAAGCGTATTATAAAAACGGCCAAATTAGCTGGTTAGAGCATAATAGCGATTTTTCAGTTGTGGATTCAACAGTACGTGGCGACAAAGGTATTTCGTTTAATCAACGTATTGAGATCAGTAAAGTACCTACTGGTTATTCGGTAGATACTCACTGTACCTGTAACGTTAAAACGAAATGCCGCCACTTAGCTGCTATTTTGCTCAAACTTAAAATAGAACACTCTGGTGAGTACGGCGAAGACTACTTTATTAATGATTGGTTTACTGAACTCGGAGCACTTAAAAACAGTACCGAACAACCGCCTTCACAAGTGCTTTTATTTGTATTAGATGTAGAAAACAATAAAGTGTTTTTAACGCCCAAAATAGCTAATTACGATGAAAATCAAAGCTATGCCTTAGGCCGTAACCTTACCGAGCAACAGCTAAACAGCTTTGTAACTCCTAGCGATTTATTAGAAAGCGACTTTAGATTATTTAGCTGGATACGTTCACAAAATGCAGTAGGTAATATTGAGCTTAAAGGGCAATGGGGTTTTAACGCACTGCAACAGCTTATAGCAACTGAAAGATTGTTTTTACAACGATCACGCGTATCAATTAAAGCGCAAACAGGGCAAGCGTTAAGCTTTAGTTGGCAGCAAGTAAAAGATCTAACCCAATTAAAAGTTAATTTAGAAAACAGCAAAAATTGGACACTAATTAAAACAACGCCACCTACTTATTTAGATCTCGATACTTATAAAGTAGGACGCATTCGCACGCCCTTAAGTGCAGATGAAATTGCTCATTTACAAACAATTCCAGCATTACACGACACTAATTTTGACCGTATTTATAAACAACTCGCCGATAACTTTGGCTCGGGTGTTATTCCGCATCCCACTAATGAAAAAAACAATACCTCAAAACTCTCTAGTAATGCGGTTTTAAAAGTAACAATGTCGGCGGAAGGATTAACGCTTTCGTTATTGTTTAAATATAAAAATAAAAATTATTTGGCAGGCACAGCGCCAGAAACCCTAGTAAATAGTGCTTTTGAAAACACCGTAAAAAACGAGCTAATAAACTTAGGTTTCGATTTTTGTAAAGGGGGTTTACAAAGTGAGTTTATTTTTAATAAACAATCGCCCATTCACTTACACTGGTTAGTGTATGAGGTGTTTCCTAGCTTTGTTCAACGAGGCTGGAAAGTATCGGTTAGTAAAGTAAATGCTGTTAACCCACAAAGCCAAGTAGCTTTGCATGTACACCGTACTGCGGGGCATCAAATGCAGTGCAAAATTATATTAAACGATGCTAAAGCTACATTATTATTTAATCAAACAGATGCTCATTATGAATCGTTAAATCGTCAAAGTGAGTTGTTTTATTACTACCCAATAGGTCGTGAGTTTGGCGCTATAAATAAAGCAGCGTTGCATTTGTTAAATGAGTTTAAACAACGATTTGAATTTATAAAAACCAGAGATGAATTTAATATTCCGCTTTCATACTTGCCTGAACTGGTAAGTCATACTGCTATAAATGTTGAACTACACGACGAGTCATTGTCACGTTATTTAGAAGAGCTAAATAGTAATGACCAGTCGCGCCCCACTACGCTTATACAAGGGTTAAATGACTCAGTTGTATTGCGCGAGTATCAGCAGCAAGGCGTTGCGTGGTTAAACTTTTTAAAACGCCATCAGCTTGGCGGAATTTTAGCAGACGACATGGGATTAGGTAAAACTCTGCAAGTTATTGCCTATCTAACAAGTAGTTATAATAATGCGCAAGCAGGCCCTACACTCATTGTGTGCCCTACAAGCCTAGTAAGCAATTGGGAAAAAGAAATAACCAAGTTTGCTAAAAACTTAAAAGTAACCACTATTTTTGGTGCCCAGCGTAATGAGTTATTACAAAATGTAGCGCAAGCACAATGTATATTAACTACTTATCCGCTACTTAAACGCGATATTGCGTATTATTCACCACTTTATTTTGAAAATATTATACTCGACGAAGCGCAATATATTAAAAACGATACCGCGCAGGTATCGCGTTTAGTGAAGCGCCTTAATGCCGACTTTAAGCTTTGCTTAAGTGGTACGCCAATAGAGAACAACTTATTCGAGCTTAAATCATTACTTGATTTTGCTATGCCGTCATTACTTGGCTCGCAAACGCATTTTAAAACTCACTTCCAAACGCCAATTGAGCGTGAGAGCAATGCAGAGCGAGCACAGCAACTTAAAGACTTAATTATGCCGTTTATATTACGCCGTACTAAAGCGCAAGTTGCACAAGAGTTACCGCTAAAAACAGAGTTAATTAAAGAGTTTGAATTTGAGCCAAAACAAAAAGAAATGTACAACAGTATTACTCAGGCATTAGAAGAAAAACTAACTGATCTGTTTTCTGAACAAGGTATGAAAAAAAGTAAACTCGCCTTTTTAGAAGCGCTGTTAAAATTAAGGCAAATTTGTTGTCACCCTAAATTAATAGAGCCAACAACTCAGGCTGGCAGTGCAAAACTAGAATGGCTAAGTAATCGCTTACCGCTAATGCTAAGCCTAGGTAGAAAAGTAATTATATTTAGTCAGTTTACTTCTGCGCTCGATCTTATTGCTGAACGCCTAAAAGAAATAAATATAAACTTTAGTTTACTAACCGGACAAACGCGCCAGCGCGATAAAGTGATTGATGAGTTTACCAGTGGTGCAACATCGGTGTTTTTAATTAGTTTAAAAGCCGGTGGAACGGGGCTTAATTTAACGCAAGCCGACACAGTAATTCATTACGATCCTTGGTGGAACCCAGCAGTAGAAAAACAAGCGACAGATCGTGCTTATCGTATTGGCCAAACTAATCCTGTGTTTGTGTATAAACTTATTATGGCAAATTCAATTGAAGAAAAAGTATTTAAAATGCAACAAGATAAACAAGCTCTTGTAGATGCATTATTTACCGAAAAATCAATGAGTTTTACCCAGTTTGACGAGCAACAAATGCTCTCTTTAATTAAAGATTAAAAATGTCTGTAAATATTCTGATCTTTTTTGAACTTAATTAAATATGCAGCGTCTACTATTATGCTAGCGGTTAAATTGCAGTTTAACCAAGCATTATGTTGATTTCCCATTTAGTTACTTAAATAAGTAATGATTTAGCCAGCCCACTTTAGGGCTGGCTTTTTTTATGCCTTTTTTACACGGCTGCTTTACACAAAACTTAAGTTTAATTTTTTTATACTTTTTTTGAACTTAATTAAATATGCAGCGTCTACTATTTTGCTAGCGGTTGAATTGCAGTTCAACCAAGTTTCATGTTGATCCCCCTATTTAGTTACTAAATTTAGTAATGATTAAGCCAACTCGTTTGAGTTGGCTTTTTTTTTGCAAAAAATTACTTAGTAGCCCTCTTAAACAACATATAAATAAATTTAAATTATTATTGAACTAAATACTCAACTTGCCGTCTACTATTATGCTTGTGATTACATTGCAGTTAATTCAAGTTTCATGTTGATTCCCCTATTTAGTTACTAAGTTTAGTAATGATTGAGCCAGCTCGTTTGAGTTGGCTTTTTTTTGCAAAAAATTTACTTAGTAGCCTTCTTAAACAACATATAAATAAATTTAAATTATTGTTGAACTAAATATTCAATTTGCCGTCTACTATTATGCTTGTGATGAATTGTTGTTAACGCAAGTTTCATGTTGATTTCCCTATTTGGTTACTAGTTTTAGTAATGTTAGGCCAACCTTTTATAGGTTGGCTTTTTTTATGCCTTTAATTTATATCCCGCCCCTACTGCTATCGATAGTTATTCGTTATGATGGCATGTCTCTAAATTTAATAAGTTTATTTTATGTTTTCTCAGTTATTAACTAGCATTGATTGGCTAAGTGTAGGCGTAGGCGTTACCGCAGGTGGCGTACTTTGTAGCCTAGTATCTGCATCGCTTAGTAAAAAATTAAAACAACAACTTAGTGAGCAGCAACAGCAGTTGTCGTTATTGCAAAGTCAGTTTGATAACAAAACCCTGCAATACACCCAATTAGCGGATGATCACGAACTTTTAGAGCATACCCATCAAGAGCAACGCGACCAAGCGCAGCACTTTAAAACCCGCTTTACCGAACAAGAAAAACAAAGCCAGCAATATAATCAGTTTTGGCAAAAAGCCGAAGCCGAGCTAAGTGCACTGCGCAAACAATATAGCCAACGCGATGTAGAGCTAAATAATATACGCACTACGCTTGAGCAAAAACAACAACACTTTAGCGAACAACTTGCACAAATAGAGCAAAGCAAAGAGATGCTTAAAAAAGAGTTCGAAAACTTAGCGAATCAAATTTTAGAAGAAAAGTCTCAAAAGTTTAAAGTGCTCAATCAAGAAAGCATTGAGCAACTATTAAAACCAGTGCAAGGCGAGCTAAAAGGCTTTCGCGACAAAATGGAGTCAATCCATGTTGAAGACTTAAAACAACGCGCCGCGCTTAAAACCGAGTTATTACATTTACAAGCAAAAAGCCAAGCCATAACCGAGCAAGCCGACAGGCTCAGTAACGCTCTACAAGGGCAAAAGAAAACCCAAGGCAATTGGGGCGAGTTAATGCTAGAAAACGTGCTCGACAGCGCAGGCTTACGCGCAGGCGTAGACTATAAACGCGAGGTGTCGTTTAACACCGAAGACGGCCGCTTACGCCCCGATGTAGTTGTGTATTTACCCCAAGGTCGCCATTTAGTTATTGACGCTAAAACTTCGTTAAACGCCTACACACGCTATGTTAACGCCGATAACGAGCTAGAAGCACAGCAAGCTATTAAAGAGCACGTTGAGGCTGTTAAAGCGCGTATAAACGAGCTTGCGAGTAAATCGTACGACCGTCTACCTGGGCTTAACTCGCCTGAAGTAGTGGTGATGTTTGTACCAATAGAGTCAGCCTTTGTTGAAGCGCTTAAATACCAAAGTGATATTTACCAGCAAGCAATCGAAAAAAATATTCTAGTGGCAACCCCCACTACCTTACTCACTAGTTTAAATATAGTTAAACAGCTATGGCGCTTTGAAGAACAAACTAAATACTCAAAAGAATTGGCAGCTCGAGCCGAGCGTTTTTATAACAAGCTCAATGGCTTTTTAACCAGTATGGAAGGGGTTGGCAAACAGCTCGATCGTGCTAAAGAAAGCTACGACAAAGCGTTTTCGCAGCTTTACCGAGGTAAAGGTAACCTAATTAAACAGGCAAGCGAGTTTAAAGAGCTGGGCGTATCGGTACAAAAAGAGCTGCCAGCAGAGAGTGTTGAACGTGCAAATTTAGAATTAGATTAACTGCGTAGCAAAAGGGTTAGGTATTTAAAAACGGTAACCTTCATTACACAGCTAATGCCTACTTTTAATTAACATGGCGTATTAATTCCGTTTTTAAGCTTAATCCCTTAATAACGCGATAAACGCTCAGATCCTATTTTGCTTATTTGCTAAAGTAGCGGGGTCAGTATTTATTTAATAACCCCCCCTAGGAAACACGATGAAAATAATTAAAACCTCAGCACTGTTAGTTGCCATTCTGGCGGGTATAACCATACAAGGGTGTTCTATGACATCAAATACATCACCATCAACAACAGGTAATACAGTTACACCTATTAGTAACCCGCTTACTCTTGAGCAAATTTATAAAGATAAATACTTTAAAGCACAGCGTAGTACTTACTTTAAATGGTTAGACGATGGCACTGGCTACACAGTACTTGAGCAACGTGAAGCCGATAAAAAAGTAGGCGTTAAAGCTGACGACGAAAAAGAGCACGGTGTAAAAGGCAACGACATTGTATTTTACAACGCCGATGGCACAGGGCGAAAAGTACTGGTTGCTTTTGAAAAGTTACTGCCAGAGGGCGCAGATGAAGCGTTTGCAATTGAGAGTTATCAATTTTCTAAAGATGGCCAGTGGCTCATGGTATTTACCAACAGTGAGCAAGTATGGCGTTCGCGCAGCCGAGGGGATTTTTGGTTACTTAACTTAAATACGAATAAACTCTCGCAGTTGGGCGGCGAAAACCCTGAGCCCAAAAAGCTTATGTTTGCTAAGTTCTCCCCCGACAGCTCAAAAGTAGCGTATGTGCGCGATAATAATATTTATATGCAAGCAGTTGGCAGCAATACCGTTAGCGCATTAACAACCGATGGCAGCGCTACCACAGTTAATGGTAATTTCGATTGGGTATACGAAGAAGAGTTTTCTATTCGTGATGGCTTTAGTTGGAGCCCAGATAATAAATCAATCGCGTATTGGCAGCTCGATACTAGCGGCGTTAAATACTTTACCATGATCAACAACACCAAAGCGCTCTACCCTAGCCTTACTGAATTTCCATACCCTAAAGCGGGCGAAACTAACTCAGCTGTACGCGTAGGCGTAGTGAGCCTGAGTGACAAGCAAACCCGGTGGGCTAAACTTGAGGGCGATAACCGCGATCGTTACATACCACGCATTAGCTGGGCAGGCGATGGTGAGTCGTTACTTATCCAAGACTTAAACCGCCCACAAAACCATAATAATTTATGGTTATTTAATTGGCAAAAGCAGCAGCTAACTAAAATACTGGCAGAAAAAGACGATGCGTTTATTGAATGGTTTTATAGTGCTAATTGGTCAAAAAGTGGTGAGTTTTTTATTTGGCACAGCGAACGCGACGGCTGGCGTCATTTATATCGCATATCTCGCGATGGCAAAAAAATTATCGACCTAACCCCTGGCGATTACGACATTGTTGATATGCTTGCAATCAACGAAGACAAAAACGTATTGTATTTTAGTGCATCACCAGATGATGCAGCTCAGCGCTATTTGTATCGCACAGCAATAGATGGCAGCAGTAAACCAGTACGAGTAACACCTGAGCAGTTTAACGGCTCCAACAGTTACTACGTGTCAAAGGATGCTTCTTGGGCCATGCATACCTATTCTAAATTTAATCAGCCGGCCGTTAAGCAAATTATTAAGGTGAGCGATCACAGTAATGTAAAAACCTTGGTCGAAAACAGCGAGCTGAAACAAAAATTAGCAGAGCAAAGTTTACCAAACCATGAGTTTTTTAAAGTAGCCGCGCGTGATGGCACCGAGCTTGATGGTTATATTATGTTTCCTGCGGATATGGATCTAAATAAAAAGTACCCAATCGTATTTTATGTTTATGGCGAACCTTGGGGATCAACCGTACAAGATCGCTTTGAAGGTAATAGCTATTTATACAAATCGTTATTAACTCAAAAAGGCTTTATTGTTGCATCAGTTGATAACCGCGGTACACGCGCACCAAAAGGCCGAGATTGGCGCAAATCTATTTATAAAAAAATAGGCTCAATTACAGTGCAAGACCAAGTTGACGCGCTCGACGCGATGGCTAAACGCTGGGATGTAATAGACACAGAGCGGGTTGGCGTATGGGGACACTCTGGCGGCGGCAGCTCTACACTTAATTTATTATTTCGTCACGGCGACAAATTTAAAGTAGGTATTGCTTCAGCACCTGTGCCCGATATACGTTTATATGACACTATTTATCAAGAGCGTTATTCGGGTAACCCAAACACCGACCCACAAAGCTATGATAATACCTCGCCAATTAGTTTTGCTAAAAACCTCAGCGGTAAATTATTACTGATCCACGGTACTGGCGACGATAACGTGCACTATCAGGGGTCTGAGCGTTTAATTGACGAGCTTGTTAAGCACAATAAACAATTTGAGTTTTTTGCTTATCCTAATCGCTCACACAGCTTAAAAGAAGGCAAAGGAACGGCTTTGCATTACCACACTATGATGGCCGAATTTTTTGAGAAAAACTTACTAAAATAATTTTTGATTCATTATTAAAAAACAAAAGCCACAATTTAAATTTGTGGCTTTTTTGTGCAAGTTGTAATGGGGGTTTACAGTTTTACCGCACTAGGTTTTAAGGTATCTCGGATTTTTGTTTTTATTGTTTGTCATTTTTTACTCGCCAAATAATTCGTAACAGCAGAAGAGTCGCAACTGACACCCCAAATGATAAATGCAGTTATAAGGCAGTCCAGTTTACTGGTGTATCGAGGACACAGTGGCGCATTACTAACAATAGTAGAGCGACAAACTAGTTTACTGTATCAATACAGCTGAATCATAAAGCAGTTAATTCAGTCGCTGCCGCTACAACTACATTATTAGCACCTTTGCATGGTGCTGTATTTACATAACTGCTAAGGCTGAATGAAAACATGGGTGGGTTACTGCCACGGTATTAGTCTAAATCAACTGATTTAAAAAAAGTAACAGTATCAGAAATTGAAGATGCCATAGTAAAGCTAAATGATAAACCAAGAAAAAGCTACAGTATAAAACGCCAGCCAAATTAATGGTTGAGCATATGATTAGCTATAGCTACTCAGCGGTTATGCACTTCAAGGTT
Organism: Pseudoalteromonas sp. 120-MNA-CIBAN-0494; assembly: GCF_040308885.1. Lineage (NCBI taxonomy): Bacteria > Pseudomonadati > Pseudomonadota > Gammaproteobacteria > Alteromonadales > Pseudoalteromonadaceae > Pseudoalteromonas > Pseudoalteromonas sp. 120-MNA-CIBAN-0494. The sequence continues at coordinate 21,294 of NZ_JBEOOE010000008.1, read as the reverse complement.
GAATCTGTGGGTTTAAAAATGGCCCATAAATTTAAAAATAAAATTATTATTGGGCTAGTTAAAGCTGACAGTGCTTTAACTAGCTACCAGTATTAAATTTAATCGCGTAAATTATATTTACGTTATCTTACAAACATCCATACACCAGCGGCGATCATAAATAAGTTTTCGGTGAGTGAAATAAAGCCTAGAGGCACATTACTGTCTCCTCCAACACAGGCGCATTTAAGCTCGCGTTTATCAATATAAACAGCCTTAATTACAGACACAGCACCTACACTACCTATAAATAAAGAAATTGGCGCTACGCTATAAGCAGGTAGTCCCGCAATCATACCTATACCAACAAAGGCTTCTAAAAACGGATAAATATAGGCATACCTAACCACTTTCATAGCAACTAAATCGTAAGTTATAAATGAGTTAGTAAAGCTAAATAAATCCTGTAGCTTTTGTATTGCAAGCACCGACATGGTTAAGGCTATAAACAGCTCTGCGGTTTTTAGTGATAAAAGACTATTATTGGTAGCAAAACTAAACGCTAAGCTGAGCAAAAAAGTAACAGCAAAAATAGCAATTACCGGAGTGTAAGTAGTACCTTGCTGAGCGGCTTGTGGTTTATTAAAGTATTCGCGTAACTCGTCGTAGCCTCCAATGCGTTTATCGTCAATGAAAGTTTGGGGGGTCGTTTCTACATTATGTTGCTGTTTAAATTTATCAGTTTGCTCACGAGAGGTAAGTAATTTATCGTCAACATCATAACCTTCTCGTTCTAGTAAATCTTTTGACTTTAAACCAAACGGGCAAATATGTTCATCGGTTGCCATTCTGTATAGTTGCGCTGATTTACTCATTATAAGCTCCTTTTTATCGGTGATTTATTTACTGAGAATTAAAGTCGGGTACTGCTCTAGATTGTGCTTGTGCTGTTGTGTTGGCAATGCCATTTTGCTCAATGTCTTTTAACAACCACTGCATTTCTTTTATTTCACGGCGTTGCGCATCTATTATATTTTTTGCTAGTTCTTGCACGCGCTTGTCGTTAATGTTTGCTCTGTCGCTGGTAAGAATCGCAATTGAATGATGCGGGATCATGGCTGACATCCAAGACTGATCGTCGACCGTTATTTGCGAACGTACTAAAAATAGTGCGCCTACAAAGGTAATAATACTGATCCCTAAAACAACGCTGTTTTTCTTTTTATCCTTATACATATTTAGCATAAACAACAGCATAACTACCGCCATTGCAGCGCCCATATAGATAGCCATATAGGTACGCGTTTCACTAAAAAACACATGACTAAGTTGGTAACTGTTTAAATACATTAATACAAACATGATTAGAGTGGATGTCGCAATCATTAAAACAAATTTTAAATACTGGGGCATTACATTCTCCTTAAAGATTAATTATGTATTTTTTACACGAGAGAGATACTTTTACACACCTAGGCGTTTTAATTAGGGGGGTATGCTACTTAAAACGCCTATTTGTAATGTTTGTTTCACAAACTATGCCACAACAGTTAAAACTGCTCGTCGTATTGACTAATGTGCTTGTACACACCTGTGGTGGTGTTTGTGGTAATAAATTCAATGTTGTATTTATGAAATGCATCACCCATTTCCATACCTGGTGTGCCTAGTGGCATTGCGGGTACGGTTAAACCGATAATATGCGCTGGGTGTTTTTCCGATAAAAATTGTTTAATAAACTTAGCCGGTACGTGGCCTTCAAACACAAAACCGTTGGCCGACACAGCTGTATGGCATGAGCGCTGGTTAGGCTTTATTTGATATTGCGATTTTATTAACCCCATATCGTCTGCATCAATGGCTTTTGTATTAATGTCGCTTTGATTTATATGCTCAATCCAGCCTTTGCAACAGCCACAGTTTTTATCTTTATAAACAGTAAGCTTTAACTCCTGCTTTTTGATGCTATCGGCTGAGCTAGTTGCTTTATGTACTTGCGGTGATTGCTCAGAGCACGCCCCCATAAGAGGCAGTGCTAGTGCTAAAAGCACGCTTGAGGTGATTTTAATTATACGCATAATTAACGCCTTAATTTGACCAATGAATATGAGTTATTTTCCAGCCTGAATCGGTGTTTTTTAAGGTGATTGACTCCATACCTGTGGCGCTTATTTCTTTACCTTTATAGTTGCCATGACTTTTACTTCTTGATACCGAGTAAGCCATATCACCATTAATAAACACTTGGTGCTCTAATAGGTCGCTGTTAATTGCACTTAGGTATTTCATGTCAGCTAACATGTGGTGGTTAGCGTATTCATCGGCTGAGCGCTCAACGCCGCCACCTTCAAAAATAATCACATCATCGGCTAGTAATTGTCGAGCAGTTACTTTATCGCCTTGCTTAAGCGCAGTATGAAACGAGCTAACAACTTTTGCTGCAGCACTGCTTACATTAACAAATAAAGCTGATTTTTTTGCGTGCTCTTCATCACCATGCGCGTTTACAGTAAAAGAGCTTGTTGCAGTAAGTAACAGCGCTGAGATCAATCCAAATTTAGGGTGTTTTATTAACATGTTTTTCTCTTTATAAGATAAATTATACGGGCGGTCCAACGAGCGTGGTAAATACACTGGTGGTTAGCAATACACACACGGCAATAACCATTTCAACAGAAATAGAACGCTTTAAAGTAACAACATGATGTTGCTGTGTAATTTGCGGAACTAAACGTAGTTTATGCCAAGCACCCAGTAGTAACATAGCACTCACTAACAACAGTTTTAACATTATTAGCTGGCCATAATTTGAAGTAAATAATACAGAAAATGAATTTAAGTATTGCCATAATAAGGTTATACCCGATATAAGCAGTACCGTTACTATGATAATTGCTAGCTGTCCAAAGCGTTCCATTAAATGCTTTATCGTATTTAACGATAGCAGTTGGCAACTTTTATAAAGAGGCCATAGTGAGCCAATCCAACTAGCAATGGCAATTAAATGCAGTGTTAATATACTTTTAATTAATAGGTCTTTTTCGGCGCTGTGGCCGGTTAAGGTAAAGCTATAGGTAAGGATAATAAGTGCTAATAGTGTAATAACAAAATTAGCCACGTTAGCTGAGTTTGAATGGGTGCGCCAAGTGCACACCGCAAACAAGGCAATTATAAATGCAGGCACTCTAATACTTACCTGCTCACCAATTACTGACTGCCAAATTATATCCACCATGAAGGGGTCTATCATGCCAGCAAAACCAGATTCAGCCATGGCCCCCGCTTCAATTGGTATTTGTAATATTGCACCAATAAAGCCCACCATAACAAGGGTGATTTGCCAGCGCTTTAAATACCGATTAAAACAGCTTAATTGTGTATCTGGCGTTGTACTCTCATTATTAAGTAAGCGCATTAGCAAGCAGCCCGCAAGGGCTGCAATAGCTAAATAGCTTACTATTTTTAATAATAGTAACAGCACTGACCAATCACTTAATTGCATTATATGACTACCTAATGATTATGTTGTTTATGCGGAGCAGACATGTCTTTCATTTTAGAATGTGTGTCGCTGCTGTGTAATATAAAGTCAAAATTGCCTGACATTTTATGGCCATCGCCACCAAGCGCTATCCATTTAACTGTGTAATTACCTTTTTCAAGCTTGGGTAAAGGCCAGCTAAAGTTACTATTAGCTTTTGCACTGGGTTTAAAGTTAAAATCTACTTGCTTGTTTGCAGCATCACTTAAGAGTACTTTGGCAAGTTGTACTTCGCCGCTAAACGTTAACGTAAGTTGCTCTGGACTTTGCATTAGCATCGCACTATTTTGTGGTGTTGATTGCTTTAGCGAAATATGAGCTGATGCCGAAAAGCTTACAGCTAAGCCTAAAATTGCCGCAATAGTTATAAATTTCATAATTACCTCTTATTTTTAAATATTAAAACCAAAATCTTATACCGGCAACAAACTCAGTGTCGTTGCTGCTTTGCTCGTTTAGCTTGGCGTAATCTGCTGTGCTACCAAATTTATTAGTCCACTCTACACCTACATAAGGTGCAAATTGGCGAGTAAATTCATAACGAACCCTAACGCCAATAGCAGTACTAGATAGCCCACTGCCTAGCTCATTTTGTTCATCGTCTTTACCATAAAATGTTATTTCAGCACGAGGCTGTATAATGAGCCTTTGTGTTAAAAGCAGCTCATATTCAGCTTCTGCTGTAAATGCTGTGTTTCCGCTCTCACCTACATACGCTGTCATATCAAGCTCAAACCAATAAGGTGCTAAGCCTTGAATACCAAACGCTAACCATTGACGGTTTTTGCCCTCTTTATAATAATCGTAGCGAATACCAACTTGCGTATCCCAGTAAGCCGAAATTGCATGGCCCCATAAAATATCAGTCTGATTTTCTTCAAGCTTGCCATCACTAACATCGCCCTCGGTTTTTATCACTAATCGATTAAAGGTGGTGCCGTACCAAGCTTGTAAATCGAAAACAGCAGCATCGGCTTGTTCGTTATACTCAAGGCGATCACCTAAAATAGCGTAAAACTTATGCTCATCCGCAAGGGTTAAGCGCTCGCCATCAGCTAAAGCATATGGCCCTTGCGTTAAGGTTGTGCCATTAGCATAAGCGTGTGGATCGCGAGCATTTTTAGGGGCATCGCCGCCTTGCGGCTGCATTTTATCGCCCGCCATATCGCCCGCCATGTCGCCCATTTCAGTTTGAGCAAACACATGCAGGCTCAATAACGGTGCGCTAATTAATAGTGCACTAGTAAGTACAGTTGATAAGGTTAAATTTCTCATGATACAACCACCTCTCTAAACATACCTGCATCCATATGAAACAGTAAATGACAATGCCAAGCCCAACGACCAACATCATGTGGCGTAGTTAAAAAGCTAATTCTTTGGGCGGGCTGTACCATAATGGTATGGCGGCGAACTAACACATCACCTTGATCGTTCTCCAAGTCGCTCCACATACCATGTAAATGCATAGGGTGTGTCATCATGGTATCGTTTTGTAAAATAACTCGTACCCGCTGATTATGCTTCATATGCACAGGGGTACTTTTACCAAACTCTAAGCCATCAAAAGACCAGCTGTAGCGTTCCATGTTGCCGGTTAAATGCAGCTCAATTTCGGCTTCAGGCGCTTGGTGGTCAACTATGCCATCAAGAGAGCGTAAATCTGCAAGTGTTAAAACACGACGGCCGTTATTGCGCAGCCCAATACCAGGATCGTCTAAGTTTGTGCGTGGCGTATCAACGCGCATATCAACTGAGGCGCCATATTCTGTTTTAGCGTGGCGAACTTTCTGACTTGGAACAGCCAGTGGATTTTTACCCATATTATGCTTACTATGGTCCATTGCCATTGCACCGTGATCCATTGTGCTATGATCCATTGCCCCCTGATCCATACTGGTTTTGTCCATGCTAGCGTGGCCCATAGCGCTGTGATCCATTCCAGGCATAGCAGAGTGATCCATATTGCCCATCATATCTCGCATTGCTAACCACTCAACGGGGTCAAGTGCAGGCACTGGCGCATCAATATTAGCAGCGACAGACAAAGTCCCTTTGGCATAACCTGAGCGGTCCATGCTTTGTGCAAAAATTGTGTATGCGTCATTCTTAGGTTCAACAACCACATCGTAGGTTTCACCTGGACCAAAGCGAAACTCATCTACGGTAACGGGTTCAACATTTTGTCCATCTGCTTGTACCACAGTTAATTTTAACTCTGGGATACGTACATCAAAAAAGGTGTTACTTGAGCCATTAATAAATCTTAAACGTACTTTTTCGCCCGCTTTAAACAGCCCACGCCAATTAGCCATTGGCGCAGTACCATTCATTAAATAGGTCATTGCCGAAGCCGATAAATCAGCTAAATCGGTTGGACTCATTCGCATCTGGTTCCACATTTCACGTCGTTGAAGTGCATTAGCAACGCCGCTTGTTGCTATGTCATCAAAAAACTCAGGTACAGTGGGCTGATTAAAGTTAAACACATCCCCCTGAATTTTTAATTTACGGAATAACTCCATAGGATCATCATCAGTCCAATCAGAGAGTTGAATAATATGTTCATTATCTGCGCTGATAACATCTTGCTCACGAGGCTCAATAATTAACGCCCCATACATACCGGTCATTTCTTGAAAGCCACTGTGTGAGTGATACCAATAAGTACCGCTTTGTTGTAACTTAAATTTATAAACAAACGTTTCGCCAGGCATAATGCCTTTAAAGCTAATGCCCGGTACACCATCCATTTGATACGGTAAAATAATTCCGTGCCAGTGAATAGAGCTAGGTACCGCTAAATTGTTGGTAACGCGAATGGTCACATCGTCACCTTCTTTAAGGCGTAATGTTGGCGCGGGAATAGAGCCATTAATGGTGGTTGCCATACGCACTACACCGGTAAAGTTTACCGGGGACTCATCAATAACCAGGTCAATAACTTTACCGCTCAACTCAGGCACTGTACCTGTTAATGTTGATGCCGCTAAAGATGATGCTGCATGTAAAACAGTTGGAAAAGCTGCCAGCACACCGCCAGCAACTAATCCTTGAACAAAGCGCCTACGTGGCTTTGAAATGTGCTGTAATGACTCTTTAAAACCCATTTTATTACACCTTAAGAGAAAAATATGCATTGAGTATAATGTTTAAACCTGACATCGACATGACGCGAACATTACAAAGTTGTAATGTTCGCGTCATGTTGTTGTTTAAACTAATATGGCATAGTGCTGTTTTAAGTGATAACTAAAATTATAATAAAAGTAACAAAGGAATTATATGCGCTTACTAATCGTTGAAGACGAGATTAAAACCGGTGATTACTTAAAGCAGGGCTTAACCGAAGCCGGCTTTCAGGTTTGTTTGGCGCGCAATGGCCTTGACGGTCACCATTTAGCAATGACCGAATTATTTGATGTGATTATATTAGATATAATGTTGCCCGATGTATCTGGCTGGCGAATTTTAGAGTCGGTACGAGAAGCCAAAAACGACACGCCAGTATTATTTTTATCGGCTCGCGATAGTGTTGATGACAGAGTAAAAGGGCTTGAACTTGGCGCAGATGATTACTTAATAAAACCGTTTGCTTTTTCAGAAGTACTTGCCCGCGTACGTACGCTTATTCGCCGTGGTGGCGTGCAAAAGGTGGCCGACATACTCACAATTGCAGACTTAGAAATGGATATACCAAAGCGTAAAATACAGCGAGCAGGCAAGCGTATTTTGCTCAGTAATAAAGAGTTTAGCTTATTAGAGCTACTACTGCGCCGAGAAGGCGAAGTGCTATCTCGCTCACTTATTGCGTCGCAAGTATGGGATATGAACTTTGAAAGTGATACCAATGTAATAGATGTTGCGATTAGACGCCTGCGGGGCAAGGTTGACGATGAGTATAGTATTAAACTTATTCATACAGTGCGCGGTATGGGCTATAAATTAGAGGTCGAAAATGCCCAAAATTAACGCTCGACCAATGTCGTTGACCATGCGGGTGGTATTGTTTATTGCTGTTACTGTAATAGCCTGTTTAACCTTAGTAGCGTCATTAATTAACTCCTCCATTGAGCATCACTTTATTGAGCAAGACAGTGGCGAGTTAAAGGTTATTAGCCAGTCAGTTGCAGCTGTTTTAGCCCAGCAGCATAGCTCAAGTGAACCTTTAGGACAGGCATTATCTAAAGCTGTGGCAGGACATCATGGTGTTTATTATCAAGTAAATAGCCAGCAAGGAGCCTTAATTTACCAAAGTTCAGGTCGCGATTTTACTAAGCAGATTATGAGTGCGCCATCGGCGCTTGGTTTTAATCGCGATAACATAGTGCATTGGCAAGCCAATGATCATACCTATCGCGCATTAGTTAGCGACTTTAACGTGCAGCAACAGCATTATAAAATTACCGCCGCCATTGATATGAGTTTTCATAAACATTTTTTGCGCCAATTTAAACAAAGCCTATGGGTGATTATGTTTGGCTCAGCTGTGCTCATTTTACTCGTTGCTTGGTTTGCGGTACATCAGGGGTTAAATCCACTGCGTGGCTTAAGCAAAAAAATATATGACATTCAAACCCATAAAATGGATGTTAGGTTAGATGAAAGTAAAGTGCCAATTGAGCTGGTGAATATGGTGCATTCATTTAATGCCATGCTGGATAGATTACAAGATGAGTTTATGCGTTTATCAAATTTTTCTACCGATATAGCCCACGAACTGCGTACCCCGCTTACTAATATTATTACTCAAACACAAGTTGGCTTAACAAAACAGCGCGACCTTGTGCAATACCAAGAACTGTTGTTTTCAAACCTTGAAGAACTAGAGCGACTAACAAAAATGGTTAGTGATATGTTGTGGTTAGCAAAAACTCAAAATGGACTGATAAAAGCACAACAACAAGTATTACAAAGTGATGAAGAAATAGACGCGTTACTAGAATACTTTGATGCGGTAGCAGAAGATGCCAATATTACCTTTATTAAACAAGGTAGTAATGTTGAGTTTTATTGTGAACAATTACACTTTAGGCAGTTGTTATCTAATTTATTATCAAATGCGATTAGGTATACCCCAGCAGGCGAATCGATAACTATTAGTAGTGAGCGCACTGGAAATGATCAAGTGTGTATTGCGGTTACCAACCCAGGCGAAAAAATAGCAGCAGAGCATTTACCCTATTTATTTGACCGATTTTATCGAGCCGATAAATCAAGGCAGCGACAAGGCAATGGCGCGGGTTTAGGGCTTGCGATAGTAAAAGCGCTAGTTACAGCAAATGGGGGCGAAATAGTGGTAACCTCAAACGAAAACACTCGCTTTAAAGTGTTTTTTAAACACGTTAAAAGTTAAGCTTAATCCTTTTATTAGCACAGTGCCTATAGCGTAAAATGCAGTGTTAATTTGTGGCTTTTGTGCAAACTGTAATGGGGGTTTACAGTTTGCATAAGCAAAAAACGAAAGTAACCTGCGGTTAGTTTTGTTTAACAAACCACGCAGTTGTAAATTAATCAGCCTAGGGAATCTGTTACTTTGTGTTTATTGTTCATTTTCTGTCTTTATTTTTTGCACTAAAAAGTCTACTGCCGCTTTTACTTTAGGTACTAAGTAGCGCTGTTTTTGATACAGCAAATACACAGCCATATTAGCATTTTGAGTTATAGCTAACTCATGTTCAAAGTGAAGTTGTTGCAACTTACCTGAGTCAATATAAGGGGCTAACGCCCACCGAGTCGACATTAAAATACCTTCACCGTTGCACGCTTTTTTTGCTAGCCACGATCCGCTATTAGAAATAGCCACAGCAGGGCCAGATACATCATGCCATTGGCCGTCCATATTACATAACCAAGGCGTTGGCCCCGTTGGCGCTTTAAAATAAAGGCCATTATGCTGCTTTAGTTCCATCGCATTGTTAGGTGTTCCGTGTTTTTTTAAATAACAAGGTGATGCCACCGGAATAAAACCATTGTCCATTAACCTTATTGCTAGTACTCGCTCATTGGGTGCGTAACCACCGCGAATAGCAATATCAACATCGTCGCGTCCGAGTGTCGATAGCTGATCAGTTAAACTAACATCCAGCACTATTTCAGGGTATAAGGCGCTAAATTCATCTAGCAAAGGTAATAATATTTGCTCACCAAACCCCACCATAGAGCTAATACGTAAACGCCCCATTGGCGTTGTTTGATAACTGCGTACGGTTTCATTACTTTGTTCTAGTTGACTCAAAATTTGCTGTATATCGTTATAATAAATTTGCCCTACTTCTGTTAATTTAACGAGTCGGGTTGAGCGCTTTAACAGCGTAGCGCCTAAGCTTTTTTCTAAATCTGCAACGCGCCTTGATAACGACGACGGCGGCACGTTAAAAGTACTGGCTGCTTTGGTAAAGCTGCCAGTTTCGACTACTTTACTAAAATACCTAATTGCACGTAGTTGATCCAACGAGCTGCTCCATTTGTTGTTTTTAACTCAACTTTAAAATTGCCCTTGGGAATAACAAGGCTTTGAAAAGGACGTTGCTCATAAAAAGCTGAAATAAAATTAATATTTTACTAAACGCAGGAGTAAGGAAAGCATTAATCCCTGGCTTTTTAAATGCAAAATTTAAGCAGAAAAACGCCCTCAAATTATCATAAAGCAGGCTCTAAAATTTATGTGTTTATGATAGATTAATTTGTTTAAAAGTGACAATTATTCTATCAAAACAATGGGTAGCTTATCTGATTTTCCAGCTGTTTTTACTAAAATGATACTGTTGAAGAGTGTCAATTAAACTCGTTAGTACAGGCCCCGATTGATGGCTTCGAGAAATTAAGCATCCTACAGGCGTTAACCACCCATTGTACTCATGGGTAACAGGCAATGCGACAATATGGCCTTGGTTTATCTGCTCTTTTACTGATAGCTCAGGTACGTTTGCCCACCCCATGCCCGCATGAACTAACTCAACCAGTGTTTGGTGAGTGTTGGCATACCACAACATAGAGCTAATACCGTAACTAAACCATAACTCCTTATGTTCAGCACTGCGATGTACACATTGTCTATAACGTTTTAAATCAGAGCCTTGCACTTTAGCTAGTTTGGCTAATTCGTGGGTCGATGATGCTACGGTTAAAAAGCGTGCTTGCCCTAACAAGAAAAAATCCATATCCACCTTTAACTCACCGTCGGCATAAACAATACCGGCTTGCGCCCTACCCGAACGAACGAGTTGTTCTACATCAAAGGTTGAGGTGGTGATGATATCAAAGTGAGTTATTGGGTATTTATCGGCAAGCGGCATGAGAATATTTAAAAAGTCTGGGCTCATTACACTCTCATCAACAGCAATAACCATTTCATGCTCATGCTCTTTTGCTAGCGATTCTATTGTTTGATCAAAATACTTTTGTTGATGCAAAATAGACTTTGCAATTGGCAGCAAGGTTTTGCCGTTATCAGTTAATACCGGAGTGTTTTTATCACGATTGAACAGCTCTTGATTAATGGCTATTTCAAGGTTTGCAATTGCTTGACTTACCCCCGATTGAGCACGCTTTAATTTACGAGCAGCAGCTGAAAAAGATCCGGTGTCGCATACAGTGATAAATACTTTCAATTGCTCGAAGCTATACATGGTGTGTCTGAGAGTTACAGGTATTTGGCTCAGATTATCACTATTCGTGATAGCTGTTAACTTTATCTGTTTTGATTGACTGTCATAATCGCCGCTTAATAATTTCGTTATCCTTTTTTATCACCTTTGTATTAATTACTTTGTGTTAATTGCCTAGTGTTAATCACTTAATTTTAAAGTAAGACCTTTATTGGAGAAATATAACAATGAGAGCTGTAGAGCGTGTGTTTCACTCTGTGTCATTTGAAGTAATAGCAGTAACTTTATCGATTGCCGGTTTAGCTGCTTTTACTGAGCACGATATCGCTGCATTATCAGGAACTATGATAGTTATTGCGAGTGTCGCCATGGTTTGGAATTATGCTTTTAATTGGGTTTTTGATCTTTATGTTAAAGGAGATAAAACTAAGCGTACTTTTTCAATGCGGCTATTTCACGTTACCTTATTTGAAGCGGGTTTACTGGTGTTAACTATTCCAATTATGGCTTATTTATTATCGGTGAGCTTATGGAATGCTTTTTTAATGGACTTAGGCGTGACTATTTTTATTACTATTTATGCTTTTTTATTTAACTTGAGTTACGACCATATTAGAGCCGCAGTAATTCAGCGCCGAGCTTGTAATAACCAAGTTTAGCCTGTTGGCATAACTTTGCTGAGTTCGCCTGTTTTACTTAATTTAACGTAAATTATTACCAACAAAAATAACTTCTTTAGCTGGGGTTCCCTATTAAAAAATGTAAATAGGGAGCGCTAGTACCGCCACTACTTCCTTGCCAAATAGTTTTCTATTTTTGTCTTAAAAGCAAAAGTGATTAGCATTTACCCCTATATATAAGCAAATTAAAACCAGTAATAATGTGTTTAGCTTAAATAGCCCAGTCGCAGTGTATTAAGCACTGAGGCATTAATTGCATTTTAGGTAATTAAAAAGTCCCTTCACGTTAATGATGGAAAATTTATTATGATTACTTTGCACGGTTTTGCTGCTAGCAACTATTACAACCTAGTAAAACATGTACTTTTATATAAAGAACTGCCATTTAAAGAGCACCTTATTTACGGCGGTAGTGACGAGTTACTGGCAATGAGTCCTGCGGGTAAAGTGCCAGTTATAACAACATCTCAGGGCGTTAATATTTCAGAGTCGAGTGTTATTTGCGACTATATTGAAGAGTCATACCCAGATATTCCGCTTTATCCAAAAAATAGCACCGAGCGTGCAGCAGTGCGCCAAATTATGAAAATAGCAGAGCTGTACTTTGAACTGCCAAGCAGACGCCTTATACCGTATGCGTTTAGTGGTACAAACGCGCCAGAATCGCTTAAAAATGAGGTACGCCAAGTGTTAACCCGTGGTGTTACCGCCTTGAGTCGCTTATGTAAGTTTTCACCTTGGATTGCGGGTGAGCAGTTTACTATGGCAGATATTTACGTTTATCACGTAAATACCATAGTTAACGCTTTTGGTGCCAGCCAACTTAATTGGGATGTACTGGGTGATGTACCGGGAATGAAACAGTGGAACGACACCATGCGCCAATCTGCTATTGCGCAAAAAGTAGAGGTAGATCGGCTCGCAAACATGCCCGAGTTTATGCAAAAGGTCACAGCGCAAATTCAAGCAGCTAATGCTTAGCTATAAAACAGCCAATTCATTAACCTTATTGGTTTAACTAATTTAATAATGTGCAGGAGCAAATCCCGATGACAGACAAAAATATCCAACTTACTTCAACAATCAGCGAAGACAACACACTAACGCTTGCCTTACAAAACATCGACATGCCACAACCAAGTGCCGATGAAGTGGTTATTCGCATTGAAGCTGCGCCATTAAACCCATCTGATTTAGCGGTTATGTTCAGCGCCGCTGACATGTCTACAGCAACGCAATCGGGTACTGGGCAAAGCCCAGCTATTACAGCTAATGTGCCAGCTAAGTTTATGCCAGCGCTCAAAACACGTGTTAATAAAGCAACGCCTGTAGGTAATGAAGGTGCCGGTACTGTAGTTGCTGCGGGCTCATCGCCAGCGGCACAAGCATTAATGGGTAAAATGGTTGCTGTAATTGGCGGCGGAACGTACCGTCAATATCACTGCGTTAATGTACAAAGTTGCTTAGAGTTAAAAGAAGGCACTACCGCTAAGCAAGGCGCATCGTCTTTTGTTAACCCGCTTACAGCACTAGCTATGGTAGAAACCATGCGCGCCGAAGGCCATAAAGCTATTATTCATGCGGCGGCGGCATCTAGCCTTGGGCAAATGTTAAACCGTATTTGTATTGCCGACGGTATTGATTTAGTTAATATTGTACGCAAAACAGAGCAAGAAACACTGTTACGTAACATGGGCGCAAAGTATGTGGTTAATTCTAGTAGTGAGTCGTTTCTTGAGGATTTAACCGCAGCAATTATTGCCACTGGTGCCACAATTGCGTTTGATCCAATTGGCGGTGGCCAACTAACCAGCGACATTCTTAACTGTATGGAAGCTGCTATAACTCGCGACGTAGAAGAGTATAGCGTGTATGGCTCAGATAATTTCAAGCAAGTTTATATTTATGGCGCACTTGATCGCGGCCCTATTACGCTAAATCGTAATTTTGGCTTTGCTTGGGGCGTAAATGGGTTTTTATTATTTAATGCGCTTGGTAAATTAGGCACGAATACGGTAGTGGCAATGCGTAAACGTATAGCCGATGAAATTACTACCACATTTGCCAGCAATTACACCCATGAAGTGTCGTTGTCTGAGGCGCTACAATTAGCATCAATAGCGGCTTACTCTAAACAAGCCACAGGCGAAAAATACTTAATTACACCGCAAAGCTAATTAAAACTCAGCAATAACTAATTAGTTTTTTAATACCTGAATTACAAATAGGTAAAAGCCGATACTGATTGCAGTATCGGCTTTTTATTTATGAATAATAAATATTATAAGGTGAGAATAGCAGGCTGCTATAGCCGCTCAGCTTAGTGTTTTACATAAAAACGACCGGAGAAGCCGCATTATTTAAAATAGACACCACACTCCATGCTGCAATAGCATAATCGCCCGATTTAATTGTTAAATCTAAAGCTACTTGTTCACCTTTAACTTCAATTCTGTAGTCATCTCCAGCAAAGTTAGGCACAGCATCAATATTAAATTTAGTTGCTTTTGGCCCCGCACTTGCTAGCGAAGTTGCATAAATAACATTAAAAACATAAGGAAAAATATCAATAATTTCCTTAGCTGTTCCGCTAAAAACTCTTTCTGGCTCAGTTATGTTCATTAAGCCCTCTTTGTTAAAAGGGGTTCGAGCAATAAAACCAGGTGATTTTTTAGATGTTATTGTTACATCAATCGGTGTTGAACTCATAAATGAAGCGGTTTGAAGCAGGTTAAAGCCACCTGTTGCACCACCGGCAATGTATATTTTAGTATTATTTTTTAATGCTACAGCTATGGCTCTTTGGTACAAAGCTACATCTGCAAATGCCGCCGTAGATAACACAATTAAGTGCGAGCCAGCGGCTAATATTTTTTCACAATAATCGGTTACAGATACCGCCGATGCAGCTTCGGCTACAAACTCAGGCTTTAAAGCCATAAACGCATCAATATCTGTGCATGGTGTACAGTTAAAGTAATCAGCAAATTGTTTGGTTCTAATTGGGTTTCTGCCTAATACCGCAACTAGCTCGTAACCAGCAAGAGAGCCACTTTTTACAGCCTGAGCAATAGTTTGGCTTAAATAACCACACCCTATTAGTGCTAACTTCTTCTTCATTTTTACTATTCCTATTTAATTATTTACCGAAACGTCCTTACTGTGTGTGGTTTTAAGCGTTAATAGCTCAGCCTTAGTACAATTACCCCTATAAAAGCGGTCGTTAGCCCTAACAGCTCTTGGCGAGTAAACGACTCTTTTAAAATAATGCGTGAGTACAAAAGAATTATTAAAATATTCATACCAGAAATAGCAGAAACCAGCCCTGTATTGCCAATTGCAAAAGCCGATATTATTGCAACCATGCCAGCCACATTCGTCAATCCAATAAGTAACCCACAAGAAAACGTTTTTACTGGCGACCAATTAGGCCGAGAGTCATTTGCGTCACTGGCCTGTTTTTTGTTACTTACTAACCAACTAATAGCAAAAAGCAAACTACCAAAACCAAACATAGAGGTGAGCGTAGCGAACGTATCGGCCTCCAGCAAAGTAGACTGCTTACCTAGTAAGTCATTAAATGAAAAGAATAATGCAGCCAGTAACCCCCATTGCGCCCCTTGTAAATTAGTAAACGAAATATCATTAGAGTAGCGAATAATATAAAGCCCACCAAAAATAATAAAAAAGCCAATTAGCTGCAGCGTTGTTAAGGTTTCTTGCCATAATAAAAAGGCAAAAACCAACACAAATAAAGGAGTTAAACCCGACAAAATACTAATAAGCGAAGCCTTTCCAACCGAAAAACCTTTATGCAAAAAAGCATTCGCGGCAAAAGAGCCAAAGCCCAATGCTAAGCCAACAGCAATATCAGCCCAGCCATACCACTTTTGATTTAACAAGGTTACACCCAAAACACTGATTATAAATCCGACAAAAAACACACCGAATAATAATAAGTTTCGATCAATTTTTTTCTGGGATGTCCATTGATACATTATTCCTCGTGCGCCAAAAAAAACCGTGGCGAGTAATGCAAAAATTATCCACATAATTAAATGATTCCTTTATAAATTAGAATGAAGTAGCCGCTCTAAGAAATGTTGCCATTAAATTGCATAGCCAACATGATCCCTTGCACCATTCTTAGCTTAAAATTGATAAGGTAATAAAGGCTTACAAAAACACCATATAAGAAAGTCGCAATATAAATAGTTTTAAGCTGTTAAACAGGCAAGGCAGCCAATTTTTATTTAACGACAGAACATTGCCTGCTATTTAATTAAACGATTAATAAAATACTAGCTTAGTATATTGACCTTAATTGATTTTATAAATAAGCATAAACGGCACAGTAAATCCCATAAATGGCATTTAAAGGTGGGTATTTGGTTTGTAAGTAGCAAAATAGCACCCATTAGCGGGTAGATTTGTGAAAATATGGATAGCTTACGTTTGCACTGCCAGTTACTTATACGTTCACGTAATACGTAAACAAGTAGTTTTCAATTAAAAATTAGCCCGCAGTGCCAATTGTAGGTCGGATAAGCGAAGCGCCATCCGACACAGTAAAATATCTTGCCAATTATTATCAACATTTTATGTTGTCGAGTGGCTGGAAAGTGCCATGAGCAGTCATTCATGATTAACTCGTTTCTACCCCTTTTCGAGTTATCTGGTTGGGCTGCTTCTTTTTCTGTATGTTAAGAGCTAAGCAAATTTTTGTTATACTACAAAATTATCACTGTAATGGTGTTTACTCAAAAAAACTAATTAACTAACTGAAACTTGGAATTATTTATTTCCAATAATTAATCTCTGGTGACGTTAAATTATCTAACAAGGATGTCGAATGATTAATTTTCTAACAATCGCTAACGCAGCAACATATGGAATAGTCTCTCAACAGGTTACACCACTTGAAAAGTTTAATTTTTTCTTTGGTGCAAATGGTGCTGGTAAAACGACAATTTCTAGATTGATTGAAGATTCAACAAGGTACGCAAACTGTACAGTTAAGTGGTCTGGATCGCCCATAGAAAGATTTGTTTATAATCGAGATTTTGTAGAGAAAAATTTCAATCCCCAAAAGGACCTGCCCGGTGTCTTTACCTTAGGGGAAGCTGATCAAGCAGTTATAGATAATATTGCACAAGGAAAACTTGAATTAAACAAGATAGTTGAAGAAATTGAATCCAAGGAATTAGTTTTAAATGGTGACGACAGCAACAAGGGGAAAATAACAGAGCTTGAAGTTATTGATAATAATTTCACTGATAAATGTTGGTTAATAAAAGATAAATTAGACGAGTTATTTAAAGACGCTTTTCAAGGTGTACGTAACAGTAAATCCAAGTTTAAAGATCGAGTTATTAGTGAGGACGCTATTAATACTGCTGATTTAAAAACAAAAGAATATTTAGTTGAAAAAGCAAAGACACTATTTGGTGATACCCCAGAATCAAAACCATTAATCCAACTTACTATTGACTCGTCAAAACTAAAGGAATTGGAACAACATCTGATTTTACAACAAAGAATTATAGGTAAAAGTGATGTTGATATAGCTGGTGTAATTAATAAGCTCAATAACAGCGACTGGGTTAGACATGGTATGAACTACTTACCTCAAGCAGAAGGTGAGTGCCCCTTTTGCCAACAAACACTACTGAGTGGCTTTGAAGATCAGTTAGCCAATTATTTCGACGAAACATTTACTCAAAATATTGAAACTCTACAGGCTGTAGTGGCTAAATATTCTAACTCATCACAACAATTGATTTCACATCTCGAAAGCCTTTTAGCTAATAGCCATACAGATATTGACAGCAACTTATTAAAAGCCAAGTTTGACACATTGAAGGCGATAACCAGTGAGAATATGCAGTTGCTTGGTAATAAAATATCAGAGCCTGCTTCTACTGTTACATTAAAAGCTACCCATCAAATAATCGATGAAATTCAATCAATAGTTGAAAACGCCAACAATTCAATTAATCAGCATAATTTAATTGTATCTAACTTTAAAAGCGAAAAAGAACTGTTAGTCAATCAGGTTTGGAAGTTTGTGTTGGAGAAAGAACTAAAAGCAGAACTTCAACAATACACAAAAGATTCCTCAAGTTTGCAAAAAGCTATTAAGGGCTTAACTGTCGGTATAAGTACTAAAAAGGCACATAAGATAGCTAAGGATGCTGAAATAAAGGTGCTAGAGAAGGATACTACTTCAATTCAGCCAACTATCGATGCCATTAACAGTTTATTAAAGTCATTTGGATTTACTAGTTTTACTATTGGAAAATCAACAAAAGATCGTTGCTACTCTATTGTTAGAAGTGATGGCTCTTGTGCAAAAGAGACATTAAGTGAAGGAGAAAAGACCTTTATATCTTTTTTATACTTTTACCATTTACTTAAAGGTAGCTTCAACGAAGTTGGCATAACAACTGACAGAGTTGTAGTTGTCGATGATCCTGTTTCTAGCTTGGATAGCGATATTTTGTTTATTGTAAGTACTTTAATAAAAGGACTAATATCCGATGCTAGAAATGATTCTAGCTTAATTAAGCAGTTATTCATCTTGACTCATAACACTTATTTCTTTAAGGAAGTTACTTTTAATAAAAAACGGTCAGGGCAAGATAAACTGAGTGATGAAACCTTTTGGATAGTGAGGAAAGTTGATGGTACTTCTAAAATTGTTGGGCACAATTCAAATCCAATAAAATCATCGTATGAATTACTCTGGCAAGAGATAAAAGCGCCTGAACCTTGTTCGCTAACTATTCAAAATACAATGAGAAAGATATTAGAGAACTATTTTACGTTCTTAGGGAATATCAAAAAAGATGACATGATTGAGCTTTTCGAAGGAGAAGAAAGGTTGATTTGCCAGTCACTGTTTTCGTGGGTTAACGATGGCTCTCATCATTCTATTGACGATTTGTACGTAACTCAAGACATTGGAGTTATTGAAACCTACAGAAAAGTTTTCAGGAAGATTTTTGATGAGTCTGAGCATGGCGCTCATTATAAGATGATGATGGGAATTAACGGTGAACCACAAAAATCGTCAAAAGATCAAGGAGTAGCTGCGTAATGAAATTTGCTAAAGCTTAGTTTCGAGCTGAATTTCAAGAAAAGCTTGGATTATTGTGGCCGATAGAGATTGGCCACAGTTCTAGAGTCACTCCATTCTTTTACAAATCTGAGACCTGTTATTCTTGTGCCGATTCGAAACTCAAAAATGTCCAAAAACGAGTATATCCGACCGTCAGCTTCTCGCTCATACCCGAATTTTTTTGTAGCAAGCTAAGCTTAAAACTCCATAAACACCGGAGTACAACTAATGCACCAGTTAACTATATATCAGCCTAAAGAGCCTTGGAATAAAAATAAGCTTGTAGGACAAAAGTTACCTTTAAAATTACAGCAAATATGGGCTATCCGAATACGACTAGAACTTTTTCATAAAATAAGAGATCTAGCACTATTTAACCTAGCCATAGATAGCAAACTAAGAGGGTGTGATTTAGTTTCACTAAAAGTTAATGACATCGCTCATGGTAAAACAATCCAATCAAGGGCAATAGTCGTTCAAAAAAAGACTGGTATGCCTGTTCAATTTGAAATTACTGGAAATACAAGGAAATCAATTGTGGCGCTCATAGAGCAATTTACTCTCAATTCTTATGATTACTTGTTTAAGTCACGAATTCATTCCTCTGAACACCTTTCAACCCGTCAATATGGACGTATAGTTGATTCTTGGGTCACCTCAATTGGATTAGATAAGACTCAATATGGCACTCATTCTATGAGACGTACCAAACCATCACTCATTTACAAAAAAACTAAAAATTTAAGAGCCTGTCAGCTTCTACTTGGCCATAGAAAACTAGAGAGCACTGTCAGGTACTTGGGAATAGAAGTTGATGATGCGTTAGAAGTATCAGAACAGATCGATGCTTAAATTTGGACCTAAGCCAGACTCGAAGTTAGAGTCTGGCACGTATCAATTGTTATCACTCAGCAACGCCTAAATTTAGCGTGAGAATTCGCTCAGAGGGTTAAAGTCACGCCAGCGCTATTTGCTGGCGATAAGATTTGATTGTTAGCTGTATTACTTTACAGGCTACCTGATGACCATCTATTTTTTGCTTAGCTTCAAGTCCGTATTTTGCTCCTTGATCTCAGCGATAAAAATTGAATTATTGGCGACAGCCAGTTCCAGCGCACGCTCAGATGCAATTAACGCATCAGGTAAATTCTTATTCAAACTGTAAGCTGTTGCTAAACTATCCCACAGTATCTCTGAATTAGGAAAAGTCTCAGTACCTTTTTCCAAAATTTCAACGCCCCATGCTGGCTTATCTTCATACGTAGCTTTGAGCCCATAAACATTATACTGATGTGCCGATAAAGGGAATGCATAACCGAACTCTTTAGCTTTATCCTCATAAAATTTTATTAGGTTCGACAGAGGCATGATATCAATCTCAGGTACCGCATTCCAATCAGAAAAAATAGCTTGTAACCCTTTTGCCATTCCTACTACGGGAGTGGTGTCGTGTGTTTCATCGGGGAACCTTGCGTACTTATAATAAAGCCCTGATTTTGATTTTTTTTCCAATGCCAATAACATGCGATCAAAAGCTTCGGGCATTTCGTTCGGCTCACTTGCCATACTTAGAAACCATCGAAAAGTTTTTGCTCCACTGGTTGAGTGCTTTTTTTCAAAGTCTGTAACTATTGTAGCTTCATCCCACCAAAGACTTGGGCTAATGGATATCGCAGCATTAAATTTAGTATTACCTTTAACTGCAAGGTAACTGGTATATAGACCAGAAAGTGAGTGGCCTGCGATAACATAATAAGGCGCAACTCTATATTGCTTATTAAGTTGGTTTAATAACTCTTCTTGTAGGAAACGCGTGAGTAAGTCAGCTTTACCGGCTCGACCGACAAATGCTTCAGGCTCAGTATGAGTAAAAAATGCTAATCTATTTTTTAGACTTACACCTACAACAATCATTTCCGGTATTGCTGCATAAGTGCTGTAAAAATGCGCGCTAGCTGCCGCGTGATTGAATTGAGTGGCGCCATCTAATACAACTAGTACAGGGTATGAAAAGTTATCAGAATGTCGATAAGTGTCTGGTAACGATATCTGAACGGTAACGTCTTTTCCTAGGAACTCAGAATTTAGACTCAAGCGGTCATACTGCGCAAGAGCTTGAGTAGAATTTAAAAAAAATAAAACGATTAATATAAATCTCATTGGATACCTTTAAAGTTAACGGCTTATTCAACACCATTTAGATGGTTTATAACACACGAAAACAGCGGTTAATAATGTTATCAGACAAAATTAGGCTCCTACTCAAAGAAGTAGGAATAAATTTAACGAGCCTGTAACGGATTCTGTGTAACTGCCCGTTTTTAGATTTTAAATATGCTTGCTGAGTCGTTCCTCAAATTCAAT